>PKSX01000088.1 GCA_002869435.1 Marinilabiliales bacterium
GTAAATCCGTAATAAAAAATTGTCAGCGTAAATTAGTGTCTAAGTTCTCAAATCAATAAAATCAGCGATATCTCCGAGATCAGCGGGAGATAATCAGTTTCATTTTCACTTTCCAATCCAAATATCATCAGCGAGATCCGCGTAATCTGCGGGAGATTGCCAGTCTTACCATCCAATCCAAATATCATCTGCGGGATCTGCGCTATCTGCGGGAGATCATTCTTTAACAAACTTAACCACATCCTCCTTATCCATATACCTTGCCCTGATAACATACACCCCACCGGCAAGATTCTGAACATTAATTCTTGTGCGCAAAGTCCCCTCATCCTGATCAGTAAAAAGACCTTCTCGAACAATTTTTCCGTCTTCCGAACTTACAATTAGTTCAAGATCTCCATCATCAGGTAATGCTATATTGATATATACATAATCATCGGCGGGGCTTGGGTAAACCGATGCAATAAAAAACTCACTGGATAGTGCAAAACAAACAGTATTATCTTCAGGTGTTTCATCTTCCTGCCCATATGCATCAAGAACGGTACCTTCAACACAAATGGTTCTGATATTTTCATTATCGGGATTCAGAAAAGCAGAAGTAAATGTATATGTATTCTCTTGTCCGGGCAGTAATAATCCCGACCAGGTTTCACGCACCGGAACATTGCTTCCTATACGAGCATCAAATGCAATTTCACGAATATTACGTGTCCCGTTATTAAAAAACTCAACATACAAATAATAGTAACCACTGCTGTCGGTCACCTCCAAATTCGACAATACCAGATCCAGTGACGAGGGAATTAAATATACATTCCCATAGGCAGTATCTGTACAGGTAAACTCGTTTTCGGCGACTAAAGTTACATTGAAGATGTTTTCAACAATATATGTGTGCTGTGGATGCTCAACTGTTGAATAATTCCCGTCGCCAAAATCCCAGATCCAGGTATTTGCACCTGTAGAATAATTATAAAACTGAACATCAAGAGGGGGCACACCATATTCTGGTGTTATACTGAAATCAGCAACAGGGATTGGATGAACATAAATCTGTTTATTTGCAACCGAAGAGCAGCCAAAGGCTGAAGTAACAGTAAGGCTGACGGTATAATACCCTGTGTCAGGATAAATGGTACAACCAATACTGTCAGCACTCATATTTCCTTGTCCGAAATTCCACAAACGCTCAGTAATAGTGCTGTATAATACCGAACTGGTGTCGGTAAAACACACGGTATAAGTTTCACATGCCGTATCACTTATAAATCCGGCCACGGGGAATGGGTGCACAGCAATAACCTTTTCAATACTGTCGGTACAACCGCTTATATTTGTGTTTAATAGCTTTACGACATATGTGCCCGGATTATCATATTGATGTTGCGGGTTTTGAAGCAGAGAGTAGTTTCCGTCTCCAAATTCCCAGCGCCGGTATATAATAGGTGAATACGGTGGTACATCTGTGAGTTCCGTAAAATATGTACTTGTTCCCAGACAGCTTTCATCATATTCAAAATCAACATCCGGTGTAATGCGCACATTTACAGGCAGGGATACTGTATCCGAACAACCATACACATCACTAACAATAAGCGTTGTATAGTACACGTCAACAGAGTCAAATAAATGAAGGGGGTGCTGCACATTACTGGTACTATCATCTCCAAAATCCCAGTCCCATAATACAATATTCCCTTCGGCTGCCTCGCTGCTGTCGCTAAACTGAATGAGCTGGTTCTCACATCCTGTTAATGGCAGAAAATCAGCCGTGGGCAAACTACGTACATGTACCGAAATTGTGGTATCGGCATAGCACCCGGAATCACTATATACCTGTAGTGTAACCGGAAAATCGCCGGGTGCGGCAAAACTATGAAACGGATTGCTTTGAACCGAACTGTCACCATCGTTAAAATCAAAGAGAATATTACTTATGCCATCCGGCAATTGTGTATACGACATATCTACAAAATTGGTACTGTCGCCATAACAAACCGTTCCGTATGAAAAGATTGGAGTCGGTCTGACTCCCTTAATAGTAATATCAACCGTGTCAATTGCAGTACATACATTATAATTAGTAACCGTTAGCGAATATGTTCCCGGCCCGCTGATCACTATTGCAGAATCTGAGCTTCCCGTGCTCCAGTTATACGTATACCCCGGCCCGGTCTGACTTTGCAGAGCGAACAATTCTCCTGTACACATAGCCGTATCCGGCCCCAATGATGCCAGTACCGGAAAAGAATCTACCGCCACCACAAAAGTATCGCGAACCGAGCACGCACCCAATGTAGAATCGGTTACCTCCACCCAATACTCACCCGGCGCAAAGACATCCAGTAAACTATCCGAACTCGCATCACTCCACAAAAATGTATAGGCGTGGTTGAGACCTGTGTTTATTGTAACAGTGTCTGTAAGACAGAAGGCGGTATCGGGGAGGGAGAGGGATGGGTATATAATATTAATAGTATCACTTGTAATTCGATCAAACATATCAATCGTTTGTACCCAGTAGCTTCCGCTTTCTGATACTACCAGAGAATCTGCAGTTGAGCCGTCAGACCAAAGATAGCTGCTATAGCCCGATCCGGCAAATAAAATCATAGGGCAAAATCCGTGTTCAATGGTAGTGTCCGGGCCTAGGCTTACAGGAGGGGCATATTTATTCATTAAATATAGCTCTACTTGTTGTTGTTCAACAGCGGTCAAAGTCGTATCATAGATAATGAACTCTGCGATATTCCCATTAAGATATCTGGCATCAATTAAATATCTGGTTCCTACATTTAAGCCATCTAGTTGATTTGCGCCAATATCATATGAACCAATAAAAACACCATTATCATATAACGATGAAATGGTATTATAAAACAGAGAACTTATGGTATAATCTGCAGAAACTGGTTTATTGTAGGAAATACTGTAGCCTCACGCGGCACCAGCATACATTTTTAATGTTGGGTTTCCGTTATATGGATAGAAAAAACTACAACTATTAGCAACGGTCAATCCATCAAAAATATATTGTGCCAGAAGAACATTGATTCGCCAAACCACAAAAATGGAAATGGGTTGTGATAAATTGCTTCCATATGTAACCTGCAAATAGTCATTAATGCCGTCGAAATCAAGAACAGCATGCCCGTTTAATACATCTAAAATTTGTTCCGGTTGTCTGGTGCCGGTAACTTGAAGCAAGTGGTTTCCATTTCCTGAGATGTCAGACCATTGCNACATACCAACCCTGAAGGCGATTTGTAGGAATTTGTGCTGATAATTCAAAAACAAAAAACAGAATGATATATAATAGAATGGCCCATTTTTTCATGCCGCACGGGTTTGTCAATAATACAAATTTACATTATTATTGTTTATGCAAACAATACGATGTATAATTATAGACAGTTTAACTGCAAAAAAGTTGTAATTATTCAATTATTATAGCGATGAAGCATAATTTATATTTGATGAGTACTCATGCATAAATAGAATAGACAATGGATTTTTGTACATTTGTTACATCTAAGATTGTACGCAATGAAAAAAGCATTAATCACAGGTGCAGACGGATTCATTGGATCTCACCTGACAGAATTACTTCTTGCAAAAGGTTTTAAAGTAAAGGCGCTATCGTATTATAATTCATTTAATTATTGGGGATGGCTTGAAGGATTGTCTCATAAAAATCTTGAAATCATCTCCGGTGATATTCGTGACCCTTTTTATTGCGATGAAATCACAAGAGATATTGATGTGATTTTTCATTTGGCAGCATTAATTGCTATCCCATATTCCTATTCGGCTCCGCAATCATATGTTTCAACGAATGTTAACGGTACTTTGAATATTTGTCAGGCAGCACTGAAGAATAAAGTCGATAAAATTATTGTTACATCTACCAGTGAGGTATATGGAACTGCACAATATGTTCCTATTGACGAGAATCATCCAAAACAGCCTCAGTCGCCATATAGTGCCTCTAAAATTGGAGCTGATGCAATGGCTTTGAGCTATTATAATAGTTTTAATTTACCTGTGGTTATTGCAAGACCTTTTAATACTTTTGGTCCGCGGCAGTCGGCCAGAGCTATAATTCCAACTATTATCACACAGATTGCCGGTGGAATGAAAGAAATTGAACTTGGCTCTTTAAAGCCGACCCGTGATTTTACTTATGTTAAAGATACATGCGAAGGTTTTTACAGTATTGCTGAATCTGATGCGGCAATTGGGCAGGAAATAAATATTGCCACTAACACAGAGATATCAATTGAAGATTTATTCAAAACAATTTCTTCAATCATGAATCCGGAAGTGAAACTAAAAACAGATGAAGACCGCCTCAGGCCTGATTCATCAGAAGTATATAGACTTGTTGGAGACAATAATAAGCTTAAAGAGCTATGTGGATTTAGTCCCAAATATTCTTTTGAACAGGGTTTAAAAGAAACAATTGATTGGTTTTTGAAAAAAGAAAACCTTAACAAGTATAAATATCAAATCTATAATATTTGATTATGTCGTATTCAATTCCATTGTTTAAGCTGAATTTTGATGATGCTGAGATTAAGGCAGTAACTGAAACCATACAGTCTCAATGGATTTCTACAGGCCCTAAATGCGAAGAACTTGAAAGAAATTTTTCTGAATTCATAGATGTTCCGTTTGCTTTGTCGCTCTCCAATTGCACAAGTGCATTGCATTTGGCCATGAAAATACTTGATATTGGTATAGAAGACGAAGTAATTTGTCCTTCTTTAACTTTTGCGGCTTCGGTTAATTCTATCAGATATGTAAATGCAATTCCTGTTTTTTGTGATATAATATCAAATGAAGACTTAAATATCGATCCCGTTAAAGCAGAAAAGCTTATAACTCCTAAAACAAAAGCTATATTAGCGGTTCATTTTGCAGGATTTCCTTGTGATATGACTGCGATTTCAGAATTGGCCGGTAAATACAACCTAAAAATCATTGAAGATGCGTCTCATGCACCGGGCTCAGAATATGGAGGAAGAAAACTTGGTTCAATCGGCGACGTGGCTTGTTTCAGCTTTTTTTCCAACAAAAATATTTCAACCGGTGAAGGAGGCGTGCTTCTTACAAAAAATGAAGAATTATACAACAGAGCCAAACTGCTCAGATCTCATGGCATGACGACTATGTCGTATCAGAGGGCGCTTGGCCACGCTACTGAATATGATATAGCAGAACTGGGCTATAATTTCAGAATGGATGATATGAGAGCATCAATTGGAATTGTCCAGTTGAATAAATTACCCGAGGATCTTGATAAAAGACAAATAATACGACAGAAATACCTTAATATGCTCTCACAAAACAACAATCTCATCATTCCGTTCGCTAAAAACACAGAATTTGTTACCAATTATATTTTTCCGGTGATATTAAAGAATTCTAACAAGCAGAAACGTGATGCGGTTCGACATGCATTACATGATGCAGGAATACAAACCAGTATTCATTATCCTGCAATACACAGGTTCTCTGTTTATAAGGATTATACAAAATCATTGCCCATTACAGAATATGTAAGTGACAACGAGATAACTTTGCCCATATTTGGAACGCTCACTGATGATGAAATTGAGTATATTTGTGATAAACTGGAGGAAATTACAAGAAAATGAGTCAGAAAACCATCTTGGTTTTTGGGGGGTCAGTTCTTCAGCAATCATTGATTGAAAACTGTCGAGGAGCAGGTTTGTTTACGGTTGTAATCGACCCCGATCCAAATGCGGATGCAAAACACATTGCGGATGCTTTTGAAGTAGTGCAAGGTGATGATCTCGAGGGAACTTGCAACATTGTTGAAAAATATAATGTAAAAGGAATTATTACTGCCTCAACGGATAAGCCACTGGTAATGATGGCAGAAATTGCTCAAAAATATTCGTTTCCGTTTATTTCTGTCGAAACCGCAAAACAATGTACAGATAAAGCAAAGATGAAGGAGGTTTTTTATGCAAATGACATTCCCTGTGCAAAAGGTTTTGCTATAAAATCCTGTCCTGATAATACTGATTTTCCGGTTGTGGTAAAACCCCGCGATAATTCAGGTAGTAGAGGTGTTAAACTGTGCTACAATAAATCTGAACTGGCAACAGCAATTTCTAAGGCAATACAGTTTAGCAAAATGAGTACGGTTATGGTTGAGGAATTTCTGGAAGGCAAGGAGTATAGCGTTGAAGCTTTACATTTCAATGAACAAACGCATGTTCTGCAGATCACAGAGAAGCACACAGGTTCTCTACCCTATTTTGTTGAGGCAGCGCACATTCAGCCTTCCGGGTTAGCCGATAAGGTGGAGCATGAGATCATTTCTCTTGTTGAATCTCTGGCAAAGGCTTTTCAGTTTAATCACTGTGCCTCACATACTGAATTGAAGATCTCGGGAGAAGAACTGAAAATTATAGAAACAAGCCCAAGATTAGGCGGAGATTTTATAAGTTCCAGGTTGGTACCTCTGTCAACAGGAATTAATATGGAATCGGCACTAATAGAAATTGCAATGGGTGGGATCCCGGATCTAATCAGAAAACTTGACAAATCATCCGGGATATTTTATTTTGATGCAAATTCAAAGCCGGAAGTCAGTGTTTTGCCCAATGATGGGAGTGTTGATACTCTTTATTGTATTGAGGCCAATTCTGAAATACAAGAAAAAATGGTACAGAGTAGTCTGGATCGATATGGCTATATTATTTTGAATAGTGATACTAGAAACTCGCTGTTTGACCTTAAAAAGAAAATCTTTCGTAATTTCACGAATTAAAGAAAACGGGCTATAATGAAAACACGCGTTGCAATAATTGGTTCGGGAGATATGGCTGTTCATATAGCACACTTTCTGAAACTGGACTCTGAATATGAATTCATCGGTTTTTTTGATGATTTTTGTGACTCGGATAAAACAATTGATAATAAACCTTTACTTGGCAGGATAGAGTCTGTGGAAGAACAGTATGCAAAAAGAGTATTTGATAAGTTGATTATTGCTGTGGGATACTCTCGAATGGAATATAGAAAACAGATTTATAACCGGACCAAAGGGACAATAGCGCTGGCTACATTTATTCATAAATCATGTGTAGTTGATCCATTGGCAAGAATTGAAGAGGGCTGTGTGCTTTTCCCCGGGTGTATTATAGACAGAAATGTTTGTTTAAAGGGTAATGTTTTTCTCCATAATGCTGTGGTTATATCGCACGACACCACTGTTAAAGAAAATTGCTATATATCTCCTGCAGTTTCTCTTGCCGGATTTGTTGAGGTAGGAGAGAGCTGTGTATTAGGTATTGGTACTGTAATAATTGATAATATAAGCATTGTTGATTCGGTAATTACCGGGGCGGGTTCTGTTATAGTGGAGAGTATTCAAGAAGAAGGGGTATATGTTGGTGTACCCGTAAGGAAACTAATTAATGATAGATGAAAAAATCAAATAATATAGTCAGCAAGGATCTCACCATTTTTTCAGCATTGAAGCTGATGGATGAAATTAAACGCAAACTGTTATATATAGTTGA
Source organism: Marinilabiliales bacterium (assembly GCA_002869435.1). Taxonomy (GTDB): domain Bacteria; phylum Bacteroidota; class Bacteroidia; order Bacteroidales; family DTU049; genus BM518. Next base: position 7,563 of record PKSX01000088.1, read on the forward strand.
GGAGAATAATAAGTTTCTGGGTGTGCTTAGTCTTGGCGACATTCAAAGAGCTATAATCAATAAAACTCCTCTTGATAAGCCCATACATTCTATCCTTCGCAAAATA
>PKSX01000040.1 GCA_002869435.1 Marinilabiliales bacterium
CATCCGCAAAAAGCATATAAGGAACCTGCCGCGGATGTTCTTCTCCCGGAAACATAGATTACTTCTTCTCCCCGTCCTGCGGTAAATACAACTCCATAATTTTCTGGATGTATTTGCCTAAAACGTCGAATTCGATATTGATGATGGTTCCTTTTTTGAAATTGTGGAAATTGGTCACATCATAGGTGTAAGGAATAATGGCCACGGAGAAAACACCGGGCTCACTGTCAACCACCGTTAAACTCACACCGTTTACACAGATGGAGCCTTTGCCAACCGTGAAATTATTGGCCGCTACATCGTACTTGAACCAGAACTTCCAGCTGCCGTCAAATTCTTCAACCTTGATGCATTCAGCTGTTTGGTCCACATGACCCTGAACGATATGACCATCGAAACGGCCGTCAGACTTCATGCTGCGCTCCAAGTTCACCTCATAGCCTTCTTTCCACTCGCGCAAACAGGTTTTATTCAGAGTTTCATCAATGGCGGTAACCACGTATTTTTTCTTCTTCTTGTTTACTTTCACCACGGTAAGACAAACTCCGTCGTGCGCCATGCTCTGATCAATCTTCAGCTTCTTGGCCAGAGGCGTTTTTATGGTGAAATGAATATTGCTTCCTTCGCGTTTTACTTTCGATACAACGCCCATTGCTTCAACGATTCCGCTAAACATAGTATTTTGCTTTTTTTGTTTTACTTATTTTTTCATGGCTTCTTCCACCTCATCTACCGTGATGGGGAGGCGTTTACCAATATATCTTCCACCGGTTTCGGTTACCAGCAGGTCATCTTCGAGTCTGATTCCGCCAAAACCGATATATGATTTTGCTTTTTCGAAATCGATGAACTCGGTGAATTTCGCTTCTTTATGCCATTTCTCAATCAGGGCAGGAATGAAATAAATTCCCGGCTCATTGGTCATCACATGTCCGGCTTTAAGGCGACGCCCCATGCGCAGATAAGCAGTTCCAAACTGATCGATGCGGCTTACTTCATCATCATATCCTACATAGTTTTCACCCAAATCTTCCATGTCGTGAACATCGAGGCCCATCATATGTCCCAAACCGTGAGGAAAAAACATGGCATGTGCACCGGCGGCTACTGCATCGTCGGCATTGCCTTTCATAAGACCAACATCGATAAGCCCCTGCGCAATAACTTTTGATGCTTCGAGGTGAATGCTCTGGTAGGTAACATCGGGTTTTACCAGCTCAAATGCACGGTTATTGGCATTAACGACAATCTGATAAATATCTCTCTGACGACTGTTGAATTTTCCGCTTACCGGCATGGTGCGGGTAAAATCGGAAGCATAATACATATTGGTTTGCGCACCGGCATCTACCACGAGCATATCGCCATCCTGCATGGTGTTGCCATGATAATGATTGTGCAGGGTTTCGCCGCGGATACTCAGAATGATCGGGAATGAAGGTCCGGTTCCGTACTGGTAGGCAATACCTTCCATAAAACCGCAAATTTCCTGTTCAATAATTCCCGGGCGGGCCATCTGAAATGCAGCCATGTGCATTTTATAACCAATGTCTGCAGCCTTTTCAAGCTCGCGAATTTCGTGTTCGTCTTTAATGGCACGCAGATCCACAACCGCTTTTACAAGTTCTATGCTGCTTTTTTCTTTCATTTCTTCAAAAGAAATTCCAAGCAGTTTATGGATGAGGATCATATTATCATGACGATACGGAGGCAGATAATGCACCTTACGACCGGCTTCCGTTGCTTTTTTCAGATACGCTTCGAGTTCGCCGAAAGGACGGGTATCGGTAATGCCCACTTTTTCGCCCAGATCTTTCATCATGGGTTGAGGTCCCATCCAAATGATGTCTTCGATATCCACATCATTACCGAAGATAATTTGTTTGCCTTCATCAAAATCGACTACACCGGCCATTCCGGCAAGATCAAGGCCAAAGAAGTATGAAAAGTTCGAATCCTGACGAAAATGATACCCGTTTGCAGGGTAATTCATCGGGCTTTCGTTATTTCCCGGTATCAAAGCAATTCCGGTATTGAATTTAGACTGAAGACGATCGCGTCTGTTCTTATATACGTGACTTTCAAAGAGTTCCATGATGTTATTGTTTTTATGTTCTTATTTCCAATTTCAAATATACATCAAATTCCTTTACCCTTCATCAAGCTCAATGACTCTTGACGGTGGCTGAGCCTGTCGAAGCCACTAGACAAAACATAGGTCATTTCGACAAGCTCAATGACCCTTAACGTTGGCTGAGCGGAGTTTTGTATATTTGAAAAATAGCTACAATTAATTATCAATGAAACAACTATTACCATTATTGATCTTATTAGCAGCATTTCAACTCAGTATTGCTCAAACTGAGCGTGAATTACAAACTAATCTCCCTTATATATTCATGTGTGATTGTTTAGGTGATACGGTGACAATTGACACTTTTTATACAAACCAGGGTACACTACCGGACGTCAATGAATGCACTGTTTTATTGTATAATTGCTCAGAAAAACAAATAGAAACACTGCCGGTTTCACTATACTCAGCTGCAGGTATTGTATTGATTTATGATTCAGTGTTGCTTCCAAAAACAGTTTTTAATCATTTTGATTCTTTGTATAAAGTTGAATTGGTGGGAATGGGAGTAACTTCTATACCAAGATCATTGAAGAAATATGATTATTTATCATTGTACATTAGAAATACTGCAATAAGAAAACTACCTCGCTTTCTAACAAAGATATCATTTACCAATTTTAGTATTTACAATTCAAACCTAATTCGCTTACCACGATTTTTCAATAAAATATCTGTTTCCTATACCACCGCTATAGTAAATGTTGGTGTAAATGAAGTGTCATCATCGATATTTGGTATTGAGTCTGGTTTTATGTATGTTTTAGATACTAACATGGTTATTAATCCTGACAAAATAGACGAGAACTTGCTCGTTAATAAAGAATTCTTATCAATTAATTGCAAAAACAACCAAGAAGTCTACGATAAGATTTTGAGTGTTTATGGAGAGAATAAAGTTGCTATGGATTCCACCGGAATTGAATTTGGGTATTTTGGGGATAAAAGTAACGGTGGTTGGAGATAAATAACATATGAAAAATAAAACCACAATCATAATAGCTATTGCATTATTTACAACTGCATTTTCATCGTGCAGATTTGGTAAACCATTGATTCGCAAAGAAATTAAGATTGATTCCGCTTATTCAGGGTCAGCAGAAAAAGACACTTTAACAGTTTTGCAGATTTATGAATATTTCAGAATTTCACGACATGGCTTTTCAGGTTGGTACAGCATTGAAGAGAAATTCGACCATAATGGTGTATTAATTAGTAGGGAGATAAATAAAACTTCCGTTTTCCTGATTAGGGACGGTTATAATAAACTAAAATACAAGAGGCAGACTTTTGTTGAGGGAGTTATCAGTGAGATAACTTTCTATGTTTATAAAAACAAAGGCTTTTCAGGTAAATTAAAACAATGCCGAACATACTACTATGACTCAAATGGCAAATTAATCAGAAAAGAGAATAACAGAAAAGATAATAGTTGCAATTCATTGCCTGGAGCAGAGAATGATAGTTAATAGAAATTACGATATTCATAGAGGATCGCAGCTTGTCTTAACCCCCTGGTTATTAGACCCAGACACCCGCTGCCGCGACCCGGATTGCCGATCGAAGTAGCCAGATCGCCCGTTGAGTTACCAAGATTGCGTCTTGAGTTACCCAGATCGTTGCTCGAGTTACCCAGATTGCCGCTTGTGCTACCCAGATCGTTGCTTGAGGTACCCAAATTGCCGCTTGTGCTACCCAAATCGTTGCTTGAGTTATCCAGATTGAAGCTCGAGTTACCCGGAACGCATCTTGTGGTGCCCGGATTGAAGCTTTCGGTGTCCAGATCGTTGCTTGTGATAGCCAGAACGTCTCTTGCTGTAGCCAGATTGATGCTTGAGGTGTCTAAACAGGGGGTGGAGGGGGGTTGGTGCGAAAACTGACTTATGGCAGAATACAGTTTTAGTGCTTAATAATGATTTTTTTTGTTGATTTTGTGTTATTATTTGATAGACTCAAAAAATAAATACCTGAAGAGTACTCATGAATAGCAATTTTAATAGAATTCGTATTTGGGAAGTAAGAATAATAAACGCACTCTCCGTTTTCATTAAATAAGGAAAGTGTATAATCATCTATTATTTCTGTTGAAATAATAATTTCTTCGAAAGCGGGATTGGGATTGGTTTTAAACATTATGGATGGCAGTGATTCCTCATTTATCCCTGTTGAGAATGTAGTTTCAACCAACTTTGTGTAAGTTGGGAATCTTCCGTTTGTGCCATTAAAATCTGTTTTTTTAGTGTACACACCGGTGTTTGGATCAAATTCAAACATAACTCCCATATTAAACGTACCGCCTCTATTTGTAAGGCCGTATAATTTGCAATTTGAAGCAAGTAATAAAGATCCTTTCGGCAAGCTTCCATTAAGACTATCTAAAATGTAATCAAAGCTGAATTTATTTATACAGGTATTAAAAACAGGATCAAATTCAAATAAAACTCCACCGCTATTTGCACCACCACTTGAAGTTAACCCATAAAGTAAACCATTATTTGCTTGAACCAGCGTGCCTGTCGGGCCTGATCCCGTTAGGGTGTCAATAAAATCGTAAAGAACAGAATATGAATGAAGGGATAAGTCATATGTGAATAATACTCCATTATTATTAGCACCACCACAACTCGTTACACCGTAAAGTTTTCCGTCGTTTGCTTGTAGTAGCGAGCCATAAGGGCGGCCGCCATCGCTCCAGTTAAATTGGTGTATGACCTGAAAACTATTATTTGTAAAATCATACTCAAAGAGAGTGCCGCCATTATTTGTTCCACCTTCCATAGTCATTCCATATAATTTGCCATTGCTTGCTTTCATTAAATCTCCGTAAGGGGTGGAGCCATGAATTGAATCTATAAATGAGATTTTAATCTCAAAAAGTGGTGCGTTAATATCGTACTTAAAAATTGCTCCATGACCATAGGCACCACCATTTGATGTCATCCCATAAAGCATACCTATGGATCCTGATACTAATGATCCATAAGGTTCATAAAGTATAGGCGAACTATTGTTTGCAAATTCAAATTTTACAGTATATGTTGAGCTTTGTGGATCAAAAGCAAAAATATTTCCTTTATCGTTGTAGTCTCCCTCAAATGTCATCCCATAGAATTTTCCGAGATGAGTCATAACTAACGAACCATGCGGAGTCCTTCCGCTTTCATCTCCTCCGAAATCTATCTTTTTTTCTAAAGTGCCTGCAACAGGATCATATTCGTATACAGTGCCTTCACCGTTTACACCTCCCCCATAAGATAATCCATAAAACTTGCCATTTGAGGCCATTGTCAGAGATCCAAGAGGGAACCCACCTGTTGATGAGCCCATGAAATTACTTTTTACATCGAAAGCATGTGTTGAAGGATCAAATTCAAATAATACTCCATATATTGTAGTGCCTCCCTGCTGAGCCATCCCATACAGCTTTCCACCGGAACCTTCAACGAGAGTTGCACAGGGTAAGCCACCATATATGTTGTTATCAAAATCAATTATTTTAGTAAATGTTGAACTATCTGGATTGAACTCAAATAATGTTCCATAATTATATAGTCCCCCTTTGCTAAGTACTCCATAAATCAAACCATTATCTGCAAATGTCAAAGAGCCTGCTTCCGGCATGCAACCAATAGTATCATTGAATAATACTTCAACCGTATATATATTGCTGTCAGGATCAAATTTGAAAAGTGTACCCCTGTTCAAAATACCACCACTTTTAGTCATCCCATAAAACTCTCCACTTGGTGCTTCAACAAGAGTCCCACAGGGATTGTGTCCATTAGTAGACCAATCAAATTCATATAATACAGTAAAATCTGATGTGACCGGATCAAATTTGAAAAGTGTACCACCATTATAAATGCCGCCTGACGAGGTCATTCCATATAATTTTCCGTTTGAAGCTTCCAATAGAGATCCATATGGTTCGTCGCCTATTGTAGTCCATTCAAAATGTACAAGGGTAGTTAATACTGATGTGGCGGGATCAAACTCAAATAGAGTCCCATCATTATTTGCACCACCACTTCGGGTCATACCATACATTTTTCCATTTGAGGCCAGCACGAGTGAACCTTCCGGATAAGCACCATTTGGTCCAATGAAATCAATATGTTTTTCCCAGCTGTTTGAATTTGGGTCATATGAGAAAAGCACTCCGCTATATTCAGTTGCTCCTCCACGCATGGTCATGCCATATAGCTTCCCATTAGTCCATTCACAGAAATGAGTATATGTGGGTTGACGCATTGGATTGGCTCCAAATAAATACTCGGTTTGCAAATTATTACCACTACTATCTGTACTGAAAATTACTCCATATCTGTTGCCTCCGCTAGATGTCATTCCCCAGATACGGGTTTCTGTTTGGCTCGATAGATTTATACTAAATAAAAATATACATGCATAAAAAATGGCTTTCATAACTTCATTTGGGTTTAATAATGTAAATATATGATAATTTTCAATAAGTCATAGTGAATGTGGTAAAAATCAAAAAAGGACCCGCTGCCACCTGAAAAGTCAAGTGATTCTATTATTTTGTTGTGTCTTCTTTTTAATTTTTGCATATCGTATTATTATAAATTACTTCCAATGCTTGAGTTAATTTTTTTCCACCCGTAAATATAAAACAAAAATAAACAACTATGCCCGCATAGCGCTTTTCATCGTTGCACCTAAATCAGGTCGTGACCGACATTCCAACGTCCGCCGGAAGATTATTGCGCATGGTGGCGGACATGGAACCGTCGGGCAATATTATAATAAATGAAAAGAATGTCAGTTCGAGCGCCTGTCCTGAGCGGAGTCAAAGGGGAGTCGAGAACTAAGACAGGCTTTTCTAGAATTGTCGTTTACGCATTCCCCCCACAACAACGCTTATACTTCTCCCCACTCCCACACGGACAAGGAGCATTACGCCCCACATCCACCTTTTTCAATTGAAGTTTGCGTTTGGAGGTGTCCTGACGGAAAATCATTTCCATCATTTTGTACAGCTCGGGGTGTTTATTTTCCATGATTTCGCCACGCTCAAAAAAATACTCACCGGCTACGGCAAAAAACTCGGTGGGGCTCGATCCGCCATAAGGGCGGATATCGGATTCATTATCCCAGATTTCATCCATCTTTTTATAGATGAGGTCCATCCACGGAATGGCATATTGCTTGTCGAGCAATAGCTCGGGAATACCATCTACACCGCCATCCATTTTATCTATAAGGTGTACAAACTCATGAATGGCTGTGTTTTGCTTGTCGGAAATGGTGCTGAAGCCTTTTCTGAGGGCCGTTTTTGATAAAGACATCTTCCCTTCCATATAGCCATAGCCCACCATGCCCATGATGTTATTGCCCTTGCTGTCGGTTTGGTGCTTATCATCAAAATTCCCTTCGTAGATCAACACTTCCTGGAGGTTATAATATTTCCATTCCGGAAAGGAGAAGATCGGAATCACCGCACTGGCCGCCACCAATAATTTGTCGGATAAGTCTATGTCAGTGTCAATCGGAGTGATTTTGCAGTTCAGCAGAAACTCCTGAACCTCGTATTCGAAATGCTTTTTCTCTTCTGCATTCAGGCTATTGTAAAATGCAATATTTTCAATTAATATTTTACGCCATTTCGGAGGGAAAGGCGTATCGGGCAATTGCCATTTCTTCTTTTTCCAAACGGCTCTGAAGGCCAGAATAAATATTAAAATTACAACGGGAATTAAGATGTATTCCATTTGGTTGTTTTTGCGAAGATACGATATTCCCCTTCGGGGTAGTTGAAAGTATAAAGTGAAATGTATAAAGTACGTTCTACATTTTACGTTTTACTTTCAACGTTTCACGCAACTCTCAACTATTTCGTATTTTTGCTATTCTATACTCGCATTATGAAGGAAAAACTTCTCGATAGATTTCTACGCTACGTTTCCATCGACACGCAAAGCGATGATAAAAGCGATAATTCGCCCAGCACCGAAAAGCAATGGAAACTGGCGAAACTGCTGGTGAAAGAGCTGAAGGAAATGGGGCTCGATAATGCTATGGTGGATGATTATGCCTATGTGTATGCCTCAATACCATCCAATACCGACCGCAATCTTCCTTCCATAGGCTTCATTGCACACATGGATACTTCACCCGATATGCCGGGCGAAAATGTGAAGGCACAGGTATTGGAGAATTATGACGGGAAAGACATTGTTTTGAATAAAGAACAGAGCATTATTCTAAAAATCGAGGAATATCCCGAGCTTGCCGAATACGAAGGACACACCATTATTTGTACAGACGGAACTACCTTGCTGGGTGCCGACGATAAAGCCGGCATTGCGGAAATTATGACTGCTGTTGATTTCTTACTGCAAAATCCCGAAATTGAGCATGGTCCGGTAAAAATTGCATTTACCACCGATGAGGAAATAGGTCGCGGAACCGATTATTTCGACGTGGAACGCTTTGGTGCTGATTTCGCCTATACCATGGATGGCAGCGGCACCGGTGAACTGGAATTTGAAAACTTCAATGCAGCCTCAGCCGACATTATTATTCAGGGTAATAATATTCATCCCGGATATGCCAAAGACAAAATGCTAAATGCCATTCGTGTAGCCGGCGAGTTTGATGCTTTGATTCCGGAAAAGGAAAGACCCGAATACACCGAGAAGTACGAAGGCTTTTATCATTTGATTGCGCAAAACGCCACAGTGGAAAATGCCACGATGAAATATATCATCAGGGATCATGATCGGGCAAAATTCGAGCTCAGAAAACGCATTATGGAAGAGAATGCGGAAGCTTTGAATGAGAAATACGGCTCCGAAACAGTAAGTATGGAGCTAAAAGACCAGTATTTCAATATGCGCGAGATTATCGAAAACCACTATCATGTGGTTGATCTGGCGGCCAAAGCCATGGTTCAGGCCAATATCAAGCCGGTAATCAAACCCATACGTGGCGGAACCGATGGCGCAAGACTTTCATTTATGGGGCTTCCATGTCCAAATATATTTGCCGGCGGCCATAATTTCCACGGGAAATATGAATATGTATCGCTGGAGGTTATGGTAAAAGCGGTGGATGTGATTTTGAATATTATTAAATTAGCCGACGAGAAAGAATGAGAAAACTGGTATTCATAATACTTGTCTTGCTTTGTGCCGTTCCAATTTCAGCGCAAACCGATACAACGATTGCAGACTCTGCTGCAGTGGATACCAATATTGTACTCGTCGAAGACTCCATCCCGCATTTTGAAACAGAAAAAGACAGTCTGGTTTGGGAGATGCTGAGGTATGCCGATACATTTCTGGCGGTTCCCTATGTATATGCCGGCCGCAGTCGTGCAGGGTTCGATTGCAGTGGCTTTGTTTTCACCATGTTTCAGCATATCGGGGTCACACTTTCAACTGCTGCACCAACCCTATGGCTATATGGCCGGGAAGTGCCCGACTCTGCAATACAACCCGGAGATATTATGTTTTTTAAGGGAACTTCACGATACCGCGGTCCCAATGAAATATCGCATGTGGCCATTGTGTATGAAGTGATGGAAAACGATATAAAATTCATTCATGCTGCAGTAAATGGCGGTATTCGCTACGACTATTTAAGCAGTAATTACTATACGAGATACTATTTCAAAACCCGCAGAATGCCGGTTTTCGATACTGAAACAGAAGACGATGGAGCTGATCAATAAATATTTTCCTGAGCTGGATGCCAAAAAGCTGGAGCGTTTCGAGGCCTTGATGCCCCTGTACGAAGACTGGAACTCGAAAATAAATGTGATTTCGCGCAAGGATTTTGAGCATTTTTATGAGCGCCATGTATTGCACTCATTGGCCATTGCAAAATTTCACCCATTTGAAGCGGGTATGCGTATTATGGATGTGGGTACAGGCGGAGGTTTCCCCGGAATTCCGCTGGCTATTATGTTTCCCGAAACGGAATTTACACTTGTTGACAGCATCGGCAAGAAAATAAAAGTAGTAAAGGGTGTTGCTGAGGCACTTGGTTTGCAAAATGTAAAGGCTTTTCACGAGAGGGCAGAGAAAATGCGTGGCAAATGGAATGTTGTTGTTAGCCGTGCGGTAACCAATCTGCCTGATTTTTATCGTTGGGTTGAAAATAAGTTGAAGCAATACAAAGATTTCCCATCTGTGCTTTATCTTAAAGGAGGCGATATTGAAGAGGAACTGGACCAATTGCCATGCGCAAGTTTTGTGCAGGATCTTACTAAACATTTTTCAGAAGATTTTTTTGAGACCAAAAAACTTGTGAGTCTGTACATTTAGCATTCTTTCTGCAAATTATAATCTTTCTAAATCAATGGTAGCTAATTTTTTCTTAATTTGGCCGCTTAAAATTAAACACAATGGTTGAAAAAATTAAACAAAGCCTTAGAGAATCTAAGAGAGCCCGGTGGACTGCACTGGTGATTTTATCATTCACCATGTTTGCCGGTTATTTATTCAATGAGATCATCTCTCCATTGAAACCCATCATTGATGCAGACCCTAGTTTTGGCTGGGATGGATCAGATTTTGGTATGTTTTTCGGTGCTTATGCTTGGTTCAATGTGTTCTTTGTCATGTTGATTGTTGTTGGGATTTTACTTGACAGACTAGGAATTCGATTCAGTACAATTACTTCTGCACTGTTAATGATAATTGGTGCCGGAATTAAGTATTACGCATTTAAAACTGAAATGGGTGATGCCCAGATTTTCGGTGTAGGAGCACGACTTATGACGGCCTGCATTGGATTTGCCATTTTTGGCGTCGGGGTCGAATTTGCGGGTATTACGGTCTCAAAGGCTGTGGTGAAATGGTTTAAAGGGAAGGAAATTGCCTTGGCTATGGGTATGCAGGTTGCAATTGCCCGACTTGGATCATTTGTTCCACTAATGTTTGGTGCCTATTTTGTCAGCCTTACCGATGTTCCTACATATATCGCCATGGGCGTATTATTCCTTATTATTGGTCTTCTTGGTTTCATTGTATATAATATCATGGATAAGAAGCTCGACGGTCAGGATAAGTCTGCTGTTGATTACACAGAAGAAGACAAATTTAAGCTGAAAGATCTTGGAATAATTATTAGTAACAGAGGTTTCTGGCTGATAGCTATTCTTTGTGTATTATTTTACTCAGCGGTGTTCCCATTCTATAAATATGGTCCGGATTTGATGTTTAATAAATTTGGAGTTTCTAAAGACTGGACAGGACTCATACCGAGTATTGTGCCATTTGGAACTATTTTCTTGACACCATTCTTTGGTGGAATATATGACAAGCGAGGAAAAGGAGCTACCATGATGATTATTGGTGCATTTATTCTTGTGGTTGTTCACCTTATTTATTGGATGCCTGGTATTACAAGTATGTATCTTGCTTTTGCTAACGCAGTTCTTTTGGGAATTGGATTTTCTCTTGTTCCTTCTGCCATGTGGCCTTCTGTTCCTAAAATCATTCCTGAAAAACAAATTGGCTCTGCCTATGCATTTATTTTCTGGATACAGAACTTTGGTTTATGGGGGATACCACTACTCGTTGGAATTGTCCTTGAGAAAACAAACCCTGGAGTTGCCGAATCATTAAAAGCCGGGAAAGAAGTTACATACGATTACCAAACAACCTGGTTGATTTTTGTTGGATGTACGATTCTGGCATTGATTATTGCTTTCTGGATCAAAGCTGAAGACAAGCGCAAAGGCTATGGTCTTGAACTTCCAAATATCGAAAAGAAAGCAGAGGAATAAATATCTTCTAATTTTTGAAGAGAGCGGCTGTCCGGTTGGATGGCCGTTTTTTTTATTCAGTAGAAAGTTGCAAGTTGAAAGTATAAAGTACGTGCCACATTATACGTTCTACGTTTTACTTCGAACTTTCCACTTTCCACTTTCCACTTTAAACTTTCTACTTTCCACTTTGAACTTTAAACTATATTGGTGCAATAATTGCTATATCCCAACAGTTTCGTATTTTTATATCCTAAAACTCTCAATAATGAAAAAACTACTTTTTGCAATGATGTTGATTCCGGCTTTGGTTTTCAACTCATGTGATATTTTGAAAGAAATAGACATTCCGGTTGACGGGCCGGTTACACTTACTGAAACTGATATAGTTGCCGGTTTGAAAGAAGCGCTTAATGTCGGAACCAATAATGCAGTTGGTTTTTTGGGAAAAACAGATGGCTTTCTAAAGAACCCTTTGTTTAAGATACCTTTTCCGGAAGATGTGAAAAATGTTGAAACAAAACTTCGGGATCTGGGAATGGATCAGTTGGTAGACAATTTTATCACCAGTATGAACCGTGGTGCAGAACAGGCGGTTTCAAAAGCAGCTCCTATTTTTCTGGATGCCATTACCTCAATGACTTTTGAGGATGCCAAGAATATTCTTAAAGGTGAAGATAATGCAGCCACTGAGTATTTCAGAGGGAAAACTTCAGGGGCTCTTTTCAATTTATTTAAGCCAATTATTCAAACGGCTCTTGACAATGTAAATGCCACTAAATACTGGACAGATATTACTACTGTATACAATAGAATACCATTGGTTACACCGGTAGAAACAGATCTGGCAAAATATGTTACCGATAAAGCCATGGGTGCTTTATTTACAAAAATCGCAGACGAGGAAAAGAAAATCCGCACCGATCCTGTGGCCAGAGTTTCAGATATATTAAAAAAAGTATTCAACCCCAATGCGATCATTCAGTAAATTTCTTCCGATAATCCTCATTGCAGGATTCCTTTTTCAGTCTTGTATCGAACTGGAAGAGAAAATTACCATTAATTCCGATAAAAGCGGAGAGTATTCCTTGAAGCTCGATATGGGAGCATTATCCTCCATGGGTGGAGAAGTTGATGTTCCCGAGGAACTCACTACTTTTCCGCAGATTATTAGTGAGGGCATTAAAGATGTGAGTGGTATTTCTGATATTAAAACAAATGTGGATGAAAAGGCCGGTTTATATCAGGTATCATTTCATTTTCAGAATCACAGCGCATTTAAACGTGCATTGCTGAAACTGGCCGGAATGAAATATGGTTTCATTGTTCCCAACTATTTAAAAGTTGGTAAACACCGGTTTAAAAGAACCAATATTCAGCCCATGATTGCCAAAGCGATTGAGAAAAGCGAAAGCGATTTCTTTACACAATCATTTATGGGAACAGAAGCTACATCTTTTATTAATGTAACAACAGTAATTGAAACCCCGAAACCGGTTAAAAAGGTGAAGAAAAACGGCCGTGCCCGCAAGGTAACAGATAATAGAGTTGAGATTAAAGGTACATTAACCGAGATTATTAAGGGAATGGATCTTGGGGTTGTGGTGAAATTCTAAACTTAGAACTTAGATTTGAAAACTTAGAACTTAGAGGCGAAGAACGGAAAGCGAAAATCGTTAATAGGGTATATTTTTTATAAAAAACCGAATTGCGATTTCTGATTCTTCATTGTGATAATTGCTTAGCTTGCTTCTTACCTCTAAGTTCTGGATTCTAAGTTCTCAAATTATCCTGCCACTTCCCAAATCGTATTCTCTCAGGCTTAAATCTTTCAGGGAAATTTGGCTCTTCGTCGGGTATGCCAATACTTATCAAACCAATAGGCAAGATATGTGCAGGCAGATTATAAAACTCTTTTAAAGCTTTTATACGATCTTCACGAGGAAAAACACCCAGCCATACCGCACCCAAATCCATATCGTGAATGGCCAGCAGCATGTTTTGAATAGCGGCAGAACAATTTATGGCATTGTACTCCGGGCTTTCTTCAGTTTGCAGGTCGCCGCAGACTAAAATGGCTGCTGAAGCGTTTACAAGCATTTTTCCATATGGATGTATATCTGCCAGGGCTTTTAAATCTTCCTTATCTTCAGTAATTAAGAAATGCCATGCCTGAGTATTTCTGGCTGTCGGTGCATACATTCCGGCTTTAATGATTTCGGTAATCTGCTCGCGGCTTATTTTGCCGTCTTTGTATTTTCGAATACTTCGCCGGTTAAAAAGTACGTCTTTAAATTCCATAATAGTGTTTTAAAATGTCCATAAAGACCTGGATTCAAAATTCTGCCGTATTGCAATTGGTCTCGGCAGAGTATATACAGGCTCGGGTTGCCTTTGTGATTCATAGTCTCCGGTTGTGAACTTGCCGTCTTTGTTTTTGTCGACAATTATTTTCACCTCATATGAACCCGGTAATAGCCGAGAAAACTTAATCGTGTCTGTCCATGCAGGTAAATATTGTTCTTCATATCCTTCACTGCCGCTTAATTGCACAATGAAAGGATAGGAAGGAGGAATCCCAAGACTAAGTATGAGGTCGCCAAAATCTTCATCTTTTGTGGTTTGCCATTTTATTGCTGTTGAATCATTGGTGTGTCCAAACAGATTTGTAAATGCCCCTGAATCGCAAATAAGAGTGCCGCTGAGTTCAGGCACCACTTCAAAAATTACAGACCATTCCCTTCCAAGACTGTCATATTTCTCAAGGCTAAAACCAACAGTATCAGCCCCTGAAATAAGAAGCATTTTTGTGTCGTCAATATTCGTAAGGGGTACAAAAAAATTGAGTTTCAGTGTATCAAAATGCATGAGTTTGCCTTTCTGAATATTGCTGAAAACTTTAACTGTAGTATCAGTAAGTGCTTTATTGGATCGTAATTTTACGTTTATTGCCTGTAAGATGGTATCAGAATATGTGCCATCCCGAATAATGAAATTCAAACTGTCTGTATTTCGGTCACCAACCCATAATAATACAGTGTCATTGTTTTCGTCCCACTCATAAATTGATCCACTTCCTTTCAAAAACTGAATTTTGGGATTTGCCATTTCCTGCTTAAAACCAACACGTACAGTTCTGAATCTGAAAATTTCGCTCTTAATTTTCTTTTGAATGGTGTCTGCATTTTCAAAGAGCCGTATTTTTATGGAATCAATTCGTGAAATCTCAGGTGAGAGGACAATAGGGTCAGGATAGAAACCAACCAATTCATTCGCCAGACTGAATTTATAGTCAGAATTGGCATCAACCAGAGCAAAGGCATAATATGTACCGGGTTTTAAATTGCTGAACTGAAAAGCACCTTTTTCGTCTGCATGAGCCAGATAGACGGGTGTTGTATCTTGTATATCTGCGTATTGTTTATGCAAAAGAAGCCATGCCTCTTTGTTGGATGTGTTTTCGAAAGCATTAATGGCATAACCGCTGATACTGCAACTGTCGAGATAGGGGCCGGTGCTGAAAACATAATGCAGGTTTGTAGTTATATTTCCTTCAGTAATATCCTGAACAGAATTTCCAAAGAAAATATGGTAAGTTCCGGCATCATCTAATGAGTCGGGGAGTTTTATTATCACTTTTTTCCCTCTTGCACTGATGTCGACATCTTCACCAATGAAAGGATTCATTAATACCTGAGAGCGGGGGTTGTTTAGCTTAACAAATTCATTGAATTCAAGAATAATTTTGCTTTCTGTAAAGTTGACTGTTGAATCGGCCGGATAGGCGATTTCTAAAGCAGGTGCAGTGCTGTCTTTTGGTCCGCCGTTTGGTTTTACAACGGTGGCACAAGACAGAATGACCATGGAAGCCACAGCAACCGCAGTATATAATAGAATCCGGTATCTTGGCTTATTAATCATTCAGTCTTTGCTCTAATTCTTTACGAAGGTCCTCAAATCCTTTTTTACCCAATAATGCAAACATGTTCTTTTTATAGGCTTCCACTCCCGGCTGGTCAAAGGGATTTACATTCAATGCATATGCACTAACAGCGCAGGAAAACTCAAAAAAGTATAGCAGTTCAGAAATACTTTTCTCAGAAATATTTGGTATTTCAATTTCGATTACAGGAACACCACCATCTGAATGTGCGAGTTGGGTTGCACTTTCGGCTTTTCTGTTAACAAAAGACAGGCTTTTTCCTGCCAGATAATTTAGACCGTCACTATCGTCATCAAGCAGAGGAATTTCTATGTCTGACTTCAGCTCTTTAACAGTGATGAAGGTTTCAAAAAACACCCGCAGGCCATCCTGTACAAATTGTCCCAGTGAGTGCAAATCTGTTGTGAATGTAAGTGATGCCGGGAAAATACCTTTGTTTTCTTTGCCTTCGCTCTCGCCAAAGAGTTGTTTCCACCACTCGCTGATGGTACTCAGAGCAGGATAAAAAGTGCTTTGCAACTCAATGGGTTTGCCTTTTTGGTACATGAGTTGCCTGATAGCAGCATATTTCATGGCCATATTATCCTCAAGCGTAAAATGCGTGCTCAATTCTTTTTCCGCTTCTGCTGCGCCTTCGAGCATAGACGTAATATCAAAGCCTGCTAATGCCAGAGGGATGAGTCCAACGGGTGTAAAAACAGAAAATCTGCCACCAATATCATCATCAATAACAAATGTCTGCAGCCCTTCTTTATCTGCAAGCTTACGCAATGCGCCTTTTTTGGCGTCGGTTACAGCTACGATCCTTCTGGAGCTATCGTCCCCGTGTTGTTTCTGCAATAAGTTTCTCAGCAGGCGAAAAGCAATTGCAGGTTCTGTAGTGGTTCCTGATTTACTGATGACCACAACTGCAAAGTTTTTGTCGGCTAGAAAATCCAAAAGTTGTCTGTGATAGACAGGGTCCAGATGGTGGCCTGCAAAAAGCAGTTTGCGGTTTTTTCCTTCTGCAAAATTATCTTTTAGTGCATCATAAACAGCCTTAGTTCCCAGATAAGATCCTCCGATACCTACGACGACAATATATTCGGGATTTATGGTATCTATATTGTCTTTGCAGGTAGATATTTCATTAAGTAAGGACTTGTTTTGCAGCGTTTCAGAAGGCCAGTGTAACCAACCTGTAAACTCAGAGCCACGTCCGGTTTTTTCCATCAGCAATTTAGATGCATGAACGATAAATGGCTCTATTTGTCTGAAATCTTCTTCGGAAAGAAAATCTTTTAGTAAATTTACATTGATTTTCGTACGCATATTGGCTTGAATTGAGATATGACAAAGATACAAACTTACATAAACAAAGAAGCAGGAAAAGTGATTTTCCTGCTTCCCTGTGTTAAACCAATAAATTAACCAAAAACCTGAAAAATATCTTTGTGTGTGTATTTTTCTCAATTACAAAGATACTACGTGAACAAGCCTTTGTGTGTTAAGCGATGTTAAGAAGTGTTAATAAGTGTTAATTTGCATTAAAAATGTCGAAAAACAGCCGTATTAAACTCATCATTATCATTGTTTCAGCAGCTGCATTGCTGGGTATTGCAGGTGTGCAATATTATTACGTGCGCACTGCTGTTGATGCGAAAGAGGCTACATTTGACAGAAATGTAAATGAAGCGGGTTCGCGTGTTATATATCAAATTGAGAAGCATGAAATTGCGGCACAGCTTAAAAGTAAACTTCAAACATACTCAAAAGGAGCAGTTTTAATCAATTTATTGGACTCTCTTAACAGAAATCTCTTTCAGTCATTGCAGGAGATGGGTATTGACAGTATGGGTGAAGATTCGGTTGTGGCGCTGACCAGAGAAAGAATAAGTTTTCAAATAGCGATGAACCGCTATGGTGAGTTCATTCAGGGACTTGACAGTTCGCTTGTGTATCCTCCGGTTGATACTACTGAATCGGATTCTATGAAGCGATTAAAACTCTTTGAGGCTTTACAGAACCGGCAATTATTTACCTCGAAGAAAAATGTTCAATATTCAACTGAAGATAAGAAAAATGTATACGGAGATAAACAGGAGTTTCTTTTTTATGATTCATTATACACCAGTGTAGAGCAATACTTAATGCGTACCTTCATCATTGGTGATGTGATGGAAGATTTTTTTAATGTAAACCATTTTTCTCCAATAGAAACCCGGATCGATTCAATGTTTATTGATTCTCTTATTGAATCTGAATTGGCACTTAAAGGAATTAACACAGAATATGAATTTGGTATTTACAGCCCGAGGCGAGATACCATATTGCTTCAGAAAACAGGGAAATATGAACATGAGCTGAGAGCGGAAGGGTATGGTTTCAGATTATTTCCCAGCGATATGTTTTCTCCGCCGGAGTATTTGCTTATTTACTTCCCGGAGAAGAGCAGCTTTATTTATGCCGAAGTGTCGGGTATGTTTTTACTTACCTTATTGCTTGTTGCTATTGTTTTCTTCTCTTTCATATTTGTACTTTTCTCATTTTTAAGGCAGCGTCGTTTATCAGAGATGAAAACAGATTTCATAAATAATATGACGCATGAAATAAAAACTCCAATTTCTACAATATATCTTGCCTGTGAAGTGTTAAGTGATAAGCAGACTGATATTCCGATGGAAAAGCAGAATGAATTCGTGCATATTATTGCTCAGGAGAACAAGAGACTTGCAGCCATGACTGAGAAAATTCTGCAAACTGCAATTATTGAAAAAGGCCATATGGGGTTAAAGCGTGATAAACTGGATGCACATCATATTATTTTGCAGGCAATAGAAAACATTAAACTGGTTGTGCTTCAGAAGTCAGGTGAGATCACACATAAGCTGGATGCTGAAAAATCTTTAATAATGGCCGATGCCATCCATTTTGAAAATGCTATTTATAATTTGCTCGACAATGCCATTAAATACAGTGGAAAAGCTCCAAAGATTGAGGTGAACACTAAAAACATCAATGGCAGCATTTTGATTTCAATCTGTGATAATGGTATTGGAATTTCAAAAAAGGAGCAAAAACGAATTTTTGATCGATTATACCGAGTTCCAACAGGAAATATACACAATGTTAAAGGATTTGGTTTGGGGTTGAATTATGTGAAAACGATAGTGGAGGGTCATGAAGGAGAAATTGATGTCATAAGTGAGCCTGGTACAGGCTCGGAGTTTACCATTAAAATACCTTTGTATAATGCGAAACAATAAGATCTGTATATTGCTGGCCGAGGATGATGTTAATCTGGGGCTGATTTTAAAAAGTTTTCTTACTGCAAAAGGATTCGATGTTATTCTAACCAGAGATGGCAACGAAGCACTTAACCAGTACAAAAGTAATACAGGTATAGATGTGGCATTGGTTGATGTAATGATGCCTGACAAAGATGGTTTTGCGCTTGCAAGGGACCTGAAATCAATGGCGTCAGATCTTCCGCTGATATTCCTTACAGCTAAAACCATGCAGGATGATATTTTAAAAGGTTTTGAACTGGGGGCCGATGATTATATTACCAAACCATTCAGCATGGATGTTTTACTGGCTCGTATAAATGCATTGGTAAACCGGATAATTAACGTAAATCAGGAAAGCGATGAAAATGTGCGTCTGGGAAATCTGGTTTTCGACTTCAGCCGGCAAACCGTTAGCAAGGGAGATGAATTAAAAAAACTAACGGCAAAGGAAGCCGACCTTTTGAAGCTTCTGGTTGAGAATAAGAACAATATTACAGATCGAAAAACAGCACTTGAGCTTATCTGGGGTAACGACGATTATTTCAGCTCAAGAAGCATGGATGTATATATTACCCGATTAAGAAAAGTGTTGAAAATGGATGAGAATATAGAATTAATGAATATTCATGGTCGTGGATATAAACTGATGTGCAATTAATAACTGCTGCGTTATTGTTTTATTAACTTTGTACTCATAAGAGAGTCGAATAGAAATACTCTGGTATGAATCAGGAAAGTGATGATTTTTTGGCCGTTCGAGAATTGCTGACTTTTGGCAATGAGTTTTGTTATTTTGTTGAAAACCAGTCGAAATATGAGGAGAATTACAGACTGACATTTCTTCAAAGGGCATTGCCAGCTCTTTACCTCAAGGGTGCGCTTCTTCCCGAGGTGACAGAGTGTGATGAAAGCTACATGCAGAGATATGTTACGGAAGAGAATTACGAGATTCTGTTCAATGAAATGCGCGAGATTTTCGGGAAAAAAGATCAGTTTCATACGGCTGATGAGATTACCGGAGATTTGATAAAACACAGTTTGTCTGAAAATCTATGTGATTTGTATCAGGATATGAAGGATCTCTTTATGACATTCAGTAAAGGCTATGAAGCAGGCCGTGCTTGTACTGCGTTTTATGCGAGAGAATGGTTTGATAAGCGCTGGGGAAATGCTATTGTTAAAGCCCTGCCAATAATTCATGAATTAATGTCTGACTCCAGTGCCGGGCCGGACTTGGAATAATATTTGTAAAAAAGTTAAAAAAAGAAAAAATGAACAAAATAATTCCGGCAATCCTTATAATATGCCTATTTGCTGGGTCAGCTTTTTCCCAGAACATGCCGGGCTACGAAATTGATGTCAAAGTCAGGAACCTGAAGGATACTTCAGTGTTTTTAGGGTATTATTTTGGTAAATACCAATACATACGAGACACGGTTCAACTTGATGCAAACGGAACGGCTACATTTGAAACAAGAGATACTGTTGGCGGAGGGATATATTTTATAGTTCTTCCAAGCAGAAAGTATTTTGAAATTCTGCTCGACCGGGAGAGAAAGTTCTCTGTTGAATGCGATACCGGCGATGTGGTTGCCACTCTAAAAGTTAAAGGCAGCAAGGATAATGAAGCTTTTGCTGAATATCAGCAGTATATTTCCGTGAAAGGCAAGGAATTAGATGAGTGGATGCCTGTGTATAACAGGCTGAAGGATGGAGAGGATCAGGATTCTATTGATCTGGTTTCTGATAAAATGACAGCCATCAATGAGGAAGTAATGGATTTCAAGGAGAAATTCATGAAGAAAAATCCCGAATCGTTTTTAACCACGGTTTTTCTTGCCTCAAAGGAACCGGAGATGGACGAAACACCTCTTAAGCCTGACGGCACAAAAGATTCAGTGGCAGAATATCAGTATTATAAATCTCATTACTGGGATAATATTGATTTAACGGATGACAGGTTGCTCAGGACCCCGGTGCTGAATAATAAAATTGAGCAGTATTTTAACAAGGTAATTGCACAAATCCCAGACACCATTATGAAGGAGGTGGATGTTATTATTGAAAAAGCCCGCCCCAATAAAGAGGTCTTTAAATATATTGTTTGGTACCTTACCCATAATTATGAAACTTCTCATGTGATGGGCTTCGATGCTGTTTTTGTGCATATAGTTGATTCTGTATATCGTAAAGGAGATGCATTTTGGGTTTCTGAAAATGTAAATAAAAAAATAATCGAAAGAGCCGATAAACTTAAACCTACTCTGATTGGCAATGTGGCTCCAAACCTTATTCTTCTAAATACTGAAAACAAGTTGGTCCCCTTACATGCGGTTCCGGGTGAGTATATGATTATTTATTTCTGGTCCTACGATTGTGGTCATTGTGCCAAAGAGACACCTCTTTTGGTTAAATATTACAGAGAAGTGAAAGATACAATGGACATGATGGTGTATGCGGTTTGCACTGATACCAGCCTTACCCAATGGAAAAACTATATAGAGGAAAAAGACATGGGCGATTTTATTAATGTAAATGGAACCCGCAGTGCATTAGGTAATTTCCATGATCTTTATGATATTTACTCTACACCTGTGGTTTATTTGGTTGACCGGAAGAAACGCATCATAGCCAAACGCATACCTGTTGAAACCATTGGAACATATCTTGGCCATTACATGAAGAATCCTTTGTTTAAGGACGAAGAATAACATTTTATCGTGAATAAGAGTTCGGCTTTCCTCTCGCAGAGGAATCAGGGTTTGCTTTATGCAATGACAGATGTGCTTGCCATGACAGGCGTGTACATAATTACCAAACTTTTTCTGAATGATCTTCCTTTTCCGGTTTTTGGAGTGTATTGGTTTAGTGCGGGTTTGCTCTGGAATTTGTTAATTGCTGTTGCGAAACCTGAGACGGTAAGAAAGTTCAATTTTAAGCGAAATTTTCTGTTGTTTCTGGTACTTGTTGGTCTTCTGGATACTACGGCCACATTAATGTGGTTTAAGGCTATAAACGACACAGATAATCCTTCATTGGTTTCGTTTATGACCAATATCGGACCTATTTATGCTGCTATTCTTGGTTACCTGTTTTTGAAAGAGCGATTTACTATTTCAGAAATACTTGGTGTAATTATCACATTGGCAGGAGCTGTATTAATTGGCTACCGCGAAGATTTTACATGGCAAAGCTTTTTGTTTACCGGTGCCGGCTTAATTCTGATTTCTTCTTTTATTAGCGCAGTGGGAAAAGTAATTCTGAAACCGAAGATTAAGAATTATCATCCCATTATTCTGAGTATAAACAGAATTTTATACCTCCTGTCGTTTTCTCTAATTGCATCAATTGTAATGGGATACGATCTTGCCATTGAACCACGTCTGATTCTTGCCATTGTTGGCGGATCGCTTCTGGGACCGTTTTTATCGGCCTTTGCCGGTTTTAATGCACTTGAAAGACTTAAGGTTACCACATGGTCAATTCTGAGTACCAGTCGATCATTCTTTGTGTTGATTGCCGGATTTCTGGTCATGGGAATACTACCTGAAGGCTATCAGATCATTGGAGGAATCATGACGGTGATAGGTGTTCTTATTATTACTTTTGCCAGAGTAAGGAAATAATTACAGCAAATCAATCATTCTCAGAATAAAGTTGAAATCAACTATTGCAATAAATGCGATGCCGTAGATCGCGCCAAAAAAATGTGCATCGTGCCCTATATTGCCTTTCCCGCGACGAGCCATTATGAAAGAATAAACCAGGTATAGTCCTCCGAATATCCAGGCCGGGATTTGAAAGGGGAGAGGAAAAATCATCAGTTTTGCTGTTGGAAAAAACACAATACTGGCAAATACTACAGCTGAAACAGCTCCTGATGCTCCAACGGCCGAGTACATCACATTGTCCTTGTGTTTGAAATATGAGTATACGGTTGACATAATCAAACCACCAAAATACAATGCAACAAATAATGGGACGGCATTTTTGCCATAGAGATAAGTGAATGCATCTTCTACATTTTCACCGAAAACATATAAAACATACATGTTTACGAAAAGGTGCATGAAATCTGCATGAATAAAACCATAACTTAGAAAGCGGTGAATATTTCTTTCCCGCTTTATGGTCCATGGATGAAATTTCAGCTGGTCGAATAATCCTTTGTTTCGGATAGCAGCCAGTGAAACCAATACGGAAGAAATAATTATTATAAGTGTTAATGACATGTTTATGGTGTTTGAGTAAAATCTATTTCTGATCCCAGCACACTATGTGGAATCAGATAAACTACAATCTGAATTATGGATGCCGCAATAACCCAGCCTCGTTTTTCAGGTTTTTTACGAATAATAATTAACGCCACAAGCCAAAATATGAAACTTACCGCAGTTTTGTTATCGGTAAGGTCGTGTCCAACCGGCCAGCCGGTCCAGTAGGCGCCAAATGCAAATTTTTGAACTATGGGTCCGAGAATGAGTCCTCCAATGAGCAGAGTTGCTGTTGCCATAAAGGATTGAAAAAGTATCTTTCCGCGTTTGGCCAATGCTTCAATTCCGGCACGCATACTGAAAACAATGCTCAGAATCATAAAGATAACATGAGGGATAATGACCCCGGTAGGCACACCTCCTTTATAGCGTAGTACAACGGGCTCATCATTTAAAACAATTTCCTTTACCCCGTCAGTAAGGGTGATTTTATACATCATTTTTCCGGCAGTAGGAAGTTTTGGCAATTCTGTCTCCAACACACCGTTGCTGTTGCTCATCTCTGTTCTGGTCCAGTCATCGTGACTTTTAAAACGACGATATTCGAGATAAGCTGTAGCTTCAGGGTTTTCAGTTTCTACAATGATTTTGGCTCCATCATCTCCGCCCCAGGTGCGAATAAGTTTGTAGGAAACTTCTTTTCCCATATATTCCACAGAACCACGTACCGGGCTTGTAGGGCCGGTCATTCGCTGGTAAATCATAATACCGGCAGATAAAACAATGGCTAAAATCCAAAGCAGAAATGAACGCATAGTATTAAATTTGTACAAAAATACGAGAATGGTTTGATTTGGAGGGGTTGGGTTGATAAATGTTAGATTGATTGTAGATTTTTCTTTTATAATTTGAGATTTGATATTTAAAATTTACAATCTCAAATAAAAAATCATCAATCTGAAATATAATACTTTCCCATTTTCTCCGTTCTTCATGCCAAAACTGCAAATTCGTATCTTTGCAACGATTTATGGAAATCAATAAGAAAAACTTTGGAGTATTTAGCGTAGCAGCTGCACTTATTGTGCTGGTGCTGGCTTCTTCATGCAGAAAGGAAGAGAATTTTACCGATGATCCTTCTGTGAAACTCGAATTCAGTGCCGACACATTGTATTTCGATACAGTCTTTTCTACAGTAGGCTCTGTAACACTTCAAATCAGGGTTTTTAACCCTACAAACGATTATGTAAACATTTCTTCGGTACGAATTCTGGGCTCAACAGCCAGTAATTTCCGTGTGAATGTAAATGGCATGTCGGGCACAAGTTTTCAGGATGTACAAATCGGGCCGAAAGATTCCATTTTTGTCTTTGCAGAGGTTACGGTCGATCCCGGAAACGTAAATAATCCATTTGTGATTACTGATTCCATTGAGTTTCTTACCAATGGAAATTATCAATATGTTAGTTTGGTTGCCTGGGGACAGGATGCGTATTTCCATTATCCTGATCATCCCGAAACTCAATATTTGCCTGCCTATTCGCTTGTTGGCGGTACATGGCCCAATGATAAACCGCATGTGGTTTATGGCTATGCTGTGGTGGATGAAGACTCGGTTCTAATTATTCAACCCGGAACACAGGTATATATGCATAATGATGCAGTGCTTTGGGTATACGACGGTGGAAGTCTGCGGGTGAATGGTGCACTTGGAAATGAAGTCACTTTTTGCGGCGATCGTCTTGACGATTATTATAAAGATATCCCCGGCATGTGGGGCAAAATATGGCTCTCAGCCGGAAGTATTGATAATGAAATTCACTATGCAATAATAAAAAATGGCCGTATAGGTGTACAGGTGGATACCACAGGTGCAAGCTCAAACCCGACTTTGTACATGACCAATACCATTATCGATAATATGAGCACTGCTGCATTTTATGCACAGGGTTCTTATGTAAAAGCCGAAAACTGCGTATTTGGAAGAGCCGGATATTACTCGCTTGTGCTTGCTATTGGAGGAGATTACGATTTTCGACACTGTACTATTGGCAATTACTGGAATGAAAGCACACGTTCTACTCCGGCACTGGTGTTGAATAATTATTACGAGGACATATACGGTACCATACAAATTCGCGATCTTACCAATGCCTATTTTGGCAATTGCATTATTTACGGCCAGAATGAAGATGAGGTTTTACTTGATGCATACAGTGGTGGTGGTGTGTTTAATTATACATTTGATTATTGTTTGCTTAAAACAAGTTTGAGCATTACCGGTTCCGGTTTTAATAATTGTTATAAAAACCAGAGCCCTTCCTTTACGGATACTGAACTTGGCGATTTTTCAATTGGTGCTGGTTCATATGCTGTGGATAAGGGTGGTATTACTGCAACAGGTACCATTACACTCGATATTGCCGGTAACCCGAGAATCGTAGGTGCTGCTCCTGATCTTGGGGCTTGGGAAGTGCAGTAGGCCACGTTCAATTTGCAAATTCTGTGTCCTCTGCAGATTTTCTTGGCGCTCTCTGTGTAAAATCTCTGCGTGCTCTGCGGTTAATATTATTATCTTTACAGAAAAATAAGTGAAGAATATTGTATTGATTTTATTGGTGGGATTAACCCTTTCTTCCTGCTTCAAAACCCGCCGTTCAGATGCCGTTGGAGAAAAAATGCAGGAATTTATTATAGGTATTTCGGCTTATGCCCGTGGGTACGATGCTGATTTTATCATTATCCCTCAAAACGGATCGGAGCTTATGTATAGTTACCTCACCAGAGAAGATGGTTTTAAACCCGAAATGGTGACAGCCATTGATGGTTTTGGGATTGAAGAGCTGTTTTATGATAATACCTATCAGATTGATGAGGAACGCCTGGGGTTTTTGCGTGAAATCGTGCTTCAGAAAACAGTAATGGTTTCAGAATATGTTGGGTCTGCAAGCGATATTCCAAACGCATTGGCTGTAAATGAGGCCGAAGGATTTCTCTGCTTTCCGCGCAGTTCAGATAATTACGATTATACCAAAATTCCGGATACCGTATATTATGAAAACACGAATGATATAATAAAACTCAGCGATGCAAAGAATTATTTGTATTTGATTTCTAATGCGGATTATTCAACCAAGCAGGATTTTCTCGACGCCATTGCAGCCACCAATTTCGATGTGGTTTTGATCGATCTGTTTTTCGAGGATACCCCATTTACTGCGGCTGAAATCAATTCGTTAAAAACCAAAGCCAACGGCGGGCAGCGCCTTGTGATTTCTTATATCAGTATTGGCTCAGCTGAAAATTACCGCTATTACTGGCAGGAAGACTGGAAATTGCACAACCCGAACTGGCTGAAAAAGGAATACGATGGCTATGAAGACGAAATCTGGGTGAAATTCTGGAAACAGGAATGGCAGGATATCATTTTCGGGAATGATAATTCATATATAAAGAAGATTCTTAATGCAGGTTTTGATGGCGCGTATCTGGATAATGTGGAAGCGTATTATTTTCTGTACTTTGATTAG
>PKSX01000137.1 GCA_002869435.1 Marinilabiliales bacterium
CAATCGCCCCGATATAGTGCTGGAACGACTGGGTTATGCCTCACCCGAACTGATAGAAGCCTACCACCAGGCCTATCTGAAGCGCATTAAACGCATGGGCTTTACCGAAGAGCAACTGAGTGGAGAATTTCATGTGCCGGAAACTCAAATTGAGAATTTTGAGTATATGCCGGTGATAGATGAAGACGAAATTGAAATTGACCTCAACTTCAACGACAGCAAATACAAACTCGATCGGTATAATATCTGGATTAATGATGTGCCGGTTTATGGGATGTATGGAAAATCGTTGCGTACGCAAAACACAGACAAATTCTCGGTTAAAGAAACCATACAGCTCAGCGAAGGCGAAAACAAGATACAGGTAAGTTGCCTCAATGAGAAAGGTGCCGAATCATACAAAGAAACCGAATACATCACCTACGAGCCGAAAGAGAAAACAAAACCCGATTTATACTTGGTAGCGGTAAGTGTGTCTGAGTACATGGACAGCACCATGAACCTCAAATACGCCGTGAAAGACGGACGCGATATGGCCAATCTATTTGCACAAAATACCGGCAACCGCTACGAAAATGTGTATATCGATACGCTTTTCGACAGCAATGTCACCATAGATAACGTTTCTGCAGCGAAAACAAAACCCATGGCCAGCAGGGTAGATGATGAAGTGATACTCTATGTCTCCGGCCATGGCTTACTCGATGATAACCTTGATTTCTATTTTGCTTCTCACAATATGGATTTTTCGGATCCTGCGAAATACGGCATATCCTATGATTTGCTTGAAGGCCTGCTCGACAGCATTCCCGCAAGAAAAAAGATCTTTTTAATGGATGCCTGCCATAGCGGGGAAGTGGATAAAGAAAACACAGCAGTCAGCGATTCTTTGCTCGCAATTGAGGGAGGGAAGAATGGCCTCAAAACCTACACCTACCGTGGTGGTGACATGACCGAAGAAGAAGGCTCCGGCCTTGGCCTGCAGAACAGCTTTGAGTTGATGCAGGAACTCTTTGCCAATCTGAACCGGGGTTCCGGTGCAGTAGTAATATCAGCCGCCGCCGGAAACAGCTATGCTTTGGAAAGCAAAGAGTGGAATAACGGTGTCTTCACCTACGCTATTCTAAACGGCCTTATCAACAAAGAAGCCGACCAGAACCAAGACGGGCAAATCATGGTCAGCGAGCTCAGGGCTTATGTAATAAACAAAGTAGAACAACTCACCCACGGCCGGCAAAAGCCCACTTGCAGGCAGGAGAATCTGGATTTTGACTGGAGGGTGTGGTAAATTAGAATTATGAAAAGACTGGTAATACTTCTCTGTCTGTTTATATCAGCAATTATTGTGAAGGCACAAACTGTACCACAATTAATTGTGCCTATAGGGCATAATGATATTGTGACAAGTGCAGAATTTAGTCATGATGGAAAATATGTAGTAACAGCATCCTGGGATAATACAGCTAAACTTTGGTGTGCAGAAACAGGACTACTTTTATATACACTTGATGGACATACATCTGAAATATCATCTGCGCATTTTAGTCCTGATGATAAATATATTGTTACATCCTCATATGATTGGACAATAAAGGTTTGGGAAACATCCACTGGGGTAATGATTTGGGAATCAGAGGGTGATCCGGAATTAGTGCTTTCAAAAGGAGGACATACAGACGCTGTTTATTTTGCAGAGTTTAGTTCTGATGGAACTAAGATTGTTAGTGCTTCAGCTGATAATACAGCAAAGGTTTGGAATGCAAAAAGTGGTGAAATATTATTTACAGCAGATTGGCAAGATGACGAAGTTATTTCAGCACAATTTAGTCCTGATGGGGAAAAAATAATTACGTCTTCATATGATAGTACTTGTACTATTTACAAAATAAAGAACGGTCATTCATTTTGTTTATGGCATGATGATATTGTTACATCAGCATGTTTTAGCCCTGATGGAAAAAAGTTTGTAAGTTCCTCATGCGATTCCACAGCAAAAATATGGACAAAATCGGGTAAGCATATAACTGACCTTAAACATGAAGATGTAGTGATATCAGCCGAATTTAGTCCAGATGGAAAATATGTAGTAACAGTATCCTGGGATAATACAGCTAGAATATGGGATGCTTCAACAGGTGAATTGCTTGATAGTATTTTGCATGATGCTCCAGTAAATAGCGCATGCTTTAGTCCTGATGGGAATATGGTTGTAACTTCTTCTGATGATTATACCGCAATCGTATATGATATTCGTAGTGATACCATAATAACATGGGTTGAACATAATCATTTCATCAATTCAGCGCATTTCAATTCAAATAGTGATAGAATTGTCACAGCTTCAAGTGATTTTGATGCTTGTATATGGGACTTATACTCGGAAAGCATGATAGTTCTGGATGGTTTATATGGATTTGTAAACACAATTGAATTTCATCCAGATGGAAATAAAATCCTCATTGCAAAAGGAGACTCAGCTTTGCGATTATGGAACTATATGAAGGGAGAATTAATATATATAGAACCAAACTGTGGTATCGATGCTAAAATAGCGAGCATAAGCCCTGATGGATTAAAAGTACTTGTTGGTTCATCAGATTCAATTGCCAGAATTATTGATATTAATAATGGAAATTCATTGCAAAGTTTACAATGTCATGGGTATGAAACGAGAATTACCCGTTATAGCGCTGATGGTAGTAAAGCTATTTCTTGTCATACAGATTCTTTAGTTCTTTTATGGGATATTAAGAATGGTCAATTAATGCATACTCTTGAAGGGGATTCAGGTTGGATTATGGATGCTAGATTTAATAATAAGGGAGATGAGATTGCAACGGCATCAGAGTATGGTATTATTAAGATTTGGGATGTAGAAACCGGACAATTGATTCATACAATTGAAGGTCACGATGGGGTTATTAACTCTATTTATTACAGCTCAAATGATGAAAGAATTATTACTTCATCAGATGATTCTTATGTTAAGATTTGGGATACGAATAGCGGTGACTTAATGTTCATTCTTGAAGCTCCAAAGGTTCATGAATATCCCGTAGTATGTTCTGAGTTTTCACCAGATAATAGTAAAATAGTTACTAGTAATGGTAATGATAATAAGATCGTTTTTTGGAATGCAGATAATGGTGATTATATTAGTGATATTGATGTTGTTGGGGTGCTTTTAGCTATAAATTATGAAAAAAGAATATTAGTTACACACAGAAATTCAATCCTTAATTTTTATAATTTAGACGATGGTTCAAATTTATATTCGGTATTTTTTCTTGATTCTTCGAATTATCTTGTTATGCACCCGGATGGCTACTACGACGGCACCCAAGCCGCCCGTGACTACCTCTACTTTGTCTGCGGTACAGAAATCATCGACCTTGCACAGATGAAAGATGCGCTCTATGTGCCCGGCTTGGTAGAAAAAATTATGAATGGCGAGGACATCAACTATCCCAAACTTTCGGATCTTGAAATCTGTGGTGCATTGCCTTTGATTGAGCAAAATGATAATTCAAAATATTCATATACCATCACCCAACGTACACTTGAAATTGATCGGGTAGAAGTCTATGTGAATGATAAACTGGTGCAGGAAATTCCCGTTTCAGTATTGGATAAGGATGGAAATGAATACAATCTGGAGCTCGCTGCACCTGAGATTGAAAAACATTTTATCCCTGGTGCTGAGAATGCTGTTAATGTTATTGCCATTGTAAAGAAAAACGGCTCAGAACTCAAATCGCGTGGTGCAGAACTCATTGAAGAAGATGAAGAAGAACTGGCCAATCCCCGGCTTTTTGCAGTTATGGTGGGCGTAAATGACTATAAGGATGATGTGCTCGATTTGAATTTCCCTGCCAAAGATGCTTTCGATTTGTCGGCAGCAGTACAGCAAAGTGCAGGCTTATTGCTGGGTGAGGAGAATGTGTTTGTGTATAATGTTACCACAAATACCGGCCAAGATAATTTCACTACACCCGAGAAAGAAGGCATAAAAAAAGCATTGGCTGAGATTGGAGAAAAAGCCGAGCCTCAGGATATCATTATGCTCTTTTTTGCCGGCCACGGCATTATGGTGGGCGAAGACGACAAGAAATTTACACTACTCACAGCAGAAGCATCCAAACTAAATCCTGTAGGCATCACCATGGATGAGCTGCACCTCTGGCTCAGCTATGAAGGGCCTTTCAAAATACTCGCTAATAAAACCATACTCATTTTCGATGCCTGTCATAGTGGTCAGGCCACAGAAGAGCTTATAGCACTCTCACGATCCGACGAAGAAACAAAACGAATCAGGCAGGTTGAAGATTTAC
>PKSX01000147.1 GCA_002869435.1 Marinilabiliales bacterium
AAAAAAGACCCATAAGCTCTACTAAATCAGACAAAATAGTATCTCTACTAATATTCGTTGCATATGATCTATTCCAAAAATACAAAATCAATCCTAAAACTCAAATCAAATTTCTTCGTTTCGATTTCAAAATAAGCTGGGCATAAATAATACCTAAAAAAAATCTTATTTTTATTGTCAAATAGAGGAGTAAGTAGCAGTAATACTTTTAAAAGCAATCTTATTATGACGATTTCAGAAGATTTTCAAGCGGACAAAGCTGTTCAAAATGAGAAAGAAGATAAATTTCAGCGATATGGTTTCGCAAAAAGAATAGCAGAGACAATTCAAAAAAGACAAAATAAAGACTGTATTGTTCTTGGACTCTATGGTAAATGGGGTGAAGGAAAAACAACCGTATTGAATTTTATTAAAAATGAACTAAAATCACTTGATACGGAAATTATTCAGGTAAACTTCAACCCATGGAGATTTACAGATGAAGCAGCATTGCTTACATCATTTTTCAATACGCTTGCTGATGAATTAATGAATGGTGTTCCAAAATCTAATAATAAAGAAGGAAGGCTTAAAAAGTTCTGGCATAAGAAAAAAGGGCATCTGAAGACAAATAAAGAAGCATTGGGTGAGATTTTCAAAGAGTATGGAGAAGTAGTTTCTGTTTTAGGTGCTGGCAAAGCCGTAGAGACGATTGGAAATGTATTGTCAAAAGTGAATATTGAAGACTTGAAATGTAGAATTGAAAAATTACTTGAAAAGGAGAAAAAGAGAATAGTAGTTTTTCTCGATGATATCGACCGGTTAGATAAAGAAGAAATACATGCAATTTTGAAATTGGTAAAATTGACCGGTGACTTTTCATACACAACTTATCTATTATCATTTGATAAGGATATGGTAGCATCTGCCATTGGAAGTAGGTTTGGTAGCGGAGACAAGCAGGCAGGAGAGAATTTTCTTGAAAAGATAGTTCAGGTTCCATTGACTTTACCTCTTGCACAGAAGGCCGCATTAAGAAGTTATTGCCTTTCACTAATTGATGATGCGATAAATACTGCTCAAATTGTTATCAATAGGGAACAAGTCGAGAATTTTATGTATCATTTTGAGATGAGTCTTCTGAATAGAGTGTCAACCCCAAGACTGGCTGTTAGGTATGGAAATGCACTTGCTTTCTCATTGCCTCTTTTGAAGGGGGAAGTGAATATAATAGACCTAATGCTCCTTGAAGCTATTCGCATTTTTTATCCATCGTTCTATGAATTAATTAAAAGTGAACCAAACTATTTTATAAAATCATATAGTAATCAGGATTCTGGATCAGGAAGCAGTGCAGCCAAAGAAAGAGTAATTGAAGACATTAAAAACGCTGGAAAAGACTTGACTGACCATGAAACTGAAAGAATTAATAAGCTGCTTATTGCATTATTCCCACAGCTGAACTCGGTTTATCATACAATCCAATACAGTAGTCATGATTATAATTCATGGATTAAAGAGAAGAGGCTGTGCTCCCCCCTTTACTTCAATAGGTATTTTTCTTATGCTGTTATTGAAGGAGATATATCTGATGTTGTTTTTGAAAATGTCTTGCAAAATGTGCATGATCTATCAATCGAGGAATCTATCCCTGAATTAGAATCATTAATAAAGAGTGCTAAACCTGAGAATTTCCTGACAAAACTTAGAGCATTCGAAAGAGATATTCCTTGGGAGACAACTTTGAAATTGGCTCCAGCATTATGCAGTATTGGTCATTTGTTCCCATCAGGAAATGGGTTTTTCTTTTCATTTGGGTCACCTTTGTCACAAGCTGCATTATTTATCACTGAAATAATTAGAAATAATGAAAACTATCAAGAAAGAGCAGAGCTGATCAAGAGTTTGCTCAAAATAGCTACTCCATTTGATTTCGCTTTTCAGATTTTGAGATGGAGTAAGGAAGAAGGCGAAACAAGTACTATTCCACAACTTATTACTCCTGTACAATTCTTGGAATGTTTTCAGGTGTTGAAAAACAGAGCTATCCAAGAATCTGGAGAAAAATCAATTTTCGAAGTTTTCCCTGATCATGCAGATTATATATGCGGCGTATGGAGTAATGAAATTGATTTTGATGAGTGTAATAATTACATTCAATGTTATATTAATGAAAACGATGAAAATTTAATTGAATTCCTGAGAATTATGTCGCCAACAATGAGAACATCAAATAATCCTGAACCAAAAAAATCAGATATTACCAAAGAACAATATGACTGGATAAAGAGTGTTGTTGATGTCAATTTCATTATTGACAAAATAAAAAGCACATATGGAAATCAGATATTATCCAAAGATCCTGTATTTCTTAATCTACGAAACTCTGAAGATCAACAAACTGACGAGAATATTTTGAGGCAGTTTGTATACTGGTACAATGAAGAAAAAAAGTAGCTACAGAAAAAAATCACTACTACACCTCCCAAACCAAATCAATTTCTTTAATGATGCGGGTGGTTTCGGTTATTTTGAAAGTTGTTTCAATCAGCTGCTGCAACGCCCCACGATAGGAATGCTCAGTTGCAAGTCCTGATTTGTGGAGTTTGGTAATGGTGGTTATGTATTCGGGGTGGGTCATATTATTTTTCTCTTTGTTTTACTGGTTTTAAAGACCTTATTTTATGTTCTTTTTTTACATATTCAAACAATTCAATATAGTCTTGTGCGAGACGTTCCGATAGCTCATTTGTTTCCCATATTCTTTTTGAAAAGATTGGAGCAATAATGTCGTCAGAAACTGACATCAATCCTATTCTTTTATTGATGTTGTCGACAGTGTTCAAACGATTAACAATATAAACCATATTGCAGCCAGAACTAAAAAACTGTTTTACAGTTGAATCAAACTCTGTGCTAGTCGTGAAACATGCAATAAAAATAATGGAGTGTATGTATTTTATATTATTAATAGAAAGCTTAATAATATTTGATGAAACAATTCGAAAGTCAAGTAAAGTACTATTAGAAATTGTATTCTCTTCAATTTCACAAGAAAAATAGTATAAACCGTGAGAATCAATAGAGTTAAACAAGCATTTAGTGATTTCCGAATTAAAGAAATGAGTATTCCAAATTTTAGTGTTATTAAAGCTGCATTCTTTAATCTTGACGAATTCGAATGATACATCAAATAAGTCTGCATTATCGAAATTTACTCTTTCGAACTCGGAGGAAACAAATGCTACCTTTGAGAGTTTCGCATGTGAAAGATTTGCATATTTAAACTTAGGAAGAATCGAAAAAGAAAGATTTGCATGTGATAAGTTAGCAAAACTGAAATCAATTGAACTTAAATTGCAAAAAGAAAGATTTGCTTTAAAATCTTTAAAAGGGTTTCTTTCTCCATGTTCTTTGAATATTAAATCTACAATTGTCTGAATTACTATGAATTTTATATCTTCAACATCGACTTTGTAAATATTTGTATTCGACCGAATGTAGCTATTTAAAATATTGAATACAACTTGTGCGTATTTTTCTTCATTATCAATGGCAATTTGATGTAATTCAACAACACCCCCTAAAATAATAGGTTCCTTATCCGATCCTAAATGTTCAATAGCATTTTTGAAGCGTTCATCAACTTGGGATTTACGGCTTAACTCAATTTGCTCTGCTTGTTTTTCAACACCAAGCTCCATTGCCTTTGACCTCTTGAAGGAGTAAAAGACACCTAATATTACAGCAATTCCGGCAAGAGCTTGCAATATTATTTTGAGAAATTCTCCTTTAGCGTTCTTTTCATCCGGGAAGTACCATTTTGCATTTTCTTCAAATAATGATCTTATTGTTTCGAAATTGAAATAACATAGAATTATTAATGTAATAGCTATTAATCCAAACCAAATACGTTTTTTAGCCTTTTTGCTCATAAAGTATATTCTTTCACAGCAAATTTACATTTTAAATGGATGAAATGCAAGATGAATTTTGCAAGTAATATTATTTTGGATTGCAATGATTTTGAACACTTTCACTGCTGTTTTGTACAGAATGCTTTCAGTTTTGTACAGAAATGCCTCTATTTTGAACACTTTCTCTACTATTTTGAACAGAATTTTACACTTTATTGCATTTTTAAGCTTTCCACCCGGGTTTCCAGGCGTTCATTTTTCCTTTTTTCTGACTTAAGATCATACTCAAGACTGGCTTTTTGTGATTTTAGGTTACTTATTTCGCTATTCAATTCTAATATCTTATGATGAAGAGCTTGCATCTCTCTCAATCCAACATTATAAACCTGTTTTGCTTTTTCTAGTTCAGCTTCGCCGTTTTGTAAACGGATTTCTCGCTCTCGAATATTTTCTTCTCTAAACTCTAAGGTTCTATGCATATTTGAGCAACTATAATACTTTCCAAAATATCGTTTAGGAACAAAGCCTTTACTCATGATTTTTTTCAGTAGTATTTCAGTCAGATTTTCCTTTTCATCAAAAACCATTTTGCAAAGATCAATTATAATAGCTGCTTTTGCCATTTTTTTGCCTAAGCGTTTTGATAAAAACTCTTGAAGCTCATATATACGGTTGGCAAAATCTTCATCTACTTCAAGCCGTATATGAGTGTATGTTTTCATGATTTGTTGTTTAAATTAATAATTGTGTTTTCAAATACGACAAACTCCATCCGGTTTGAGCCAACCACGCAATGTGAGATAGACTCAAACCAAATGAATTTGTCATTCTTGCCTTTTGGGCAATTTATATGGTTTTATTAAGGTATTCAATGAGATACCCTATTGTGATTTTACCTGTATATGTAGTTTTAATGATACCGGTTTTTGTGTATCGCCAAACCGTTTTTACAGATAAGCACAATAATTTCGCAGCATCTGCCATGGAAACATGGGCTGCCGGTTTTTGGGAGAAATATTTCCCGTCTTTGATTTGTATTAAATCGAAGAACTCTTCGTTGCTCATTAACTTGGTTTTTTAGTTAATAATTCTATTAAGAATTCCTCTGGTTAGGTATTGAAGTTTATCTAATCTCTATTCTAGTAGTACACCAAAATCTAAATGATTAATATACCTGTGTTTGTTTCTATCAAATGTTTTTAATTTGAATTGAGGATATTGGTGAATATGAAACCATTCAATTTTATAAAGATTCGCTGAAAACCTATATAATAACTGCCAGAAATGAAGCAGTATGCTTCGAATAAATACTATGTCAGACTGTTTTAATTCCAATAATAAATTCTGTTTCATTAGACATCTACGATCAAATATACAAAAAATCGCTGTGATCTGAAGAAACGAATTTTTCAGTATCCAGTTTTGAGCATGAATTTTTAAGAAAACAGAAGTTTTGTACTTGTGTGTTTACTGGAAAGGGCTTAAAAGGTGTTTGTGCTGTTTTCCAAATGTTTTCCAGAGATATTTGCGATCTCTATAACAGCTTGATATTGTGGTTGTATGTGGAAATGCCTTGCGATCCCGCCAGGATTCGAACCTGGGACCCACAGCTTAGAAGGCTGTTGCTCTATCCAACTGAGCTACGGGACCTCTGGTGGTCGGGGTAGCAGGATTCGAACCTGCGACCTCCTGCTCCCAAAGCAGGCGCGCTAACCGGACTACGCTATACCCCGAAAAGGACTGCAAAGGTATAAAATTTATTTATTACAAAATGCCATAAATTGTTTTATTTTTGTGTTTATGCATTATAAATGCAATATTGAAGACTTGCCCCGTTTTTTTATTCTGGGGAGACCACGATCGGGTACTACTATGTTGAGAACTATGCTTGATGCACATCCCAATATTGTTGTACCGCCCGAATTTCCGGTTTTATCTTGTGTTCGCAAGATGACAAAAGAAAAATGGAATGAAAAGGAAATTTCAAGATTCGTTGCAAAAGCTTCACGTTGCTACAAGTTTTCATTTATAAAAATCAGCGCTGAAGAACTTAAACATAAGTTACTTGCATATTATCGTTCAAATGGCAAAATGAATCTGAAACTTGCCCTTATTATTATGGAACTATCTTATTCTTCGCCTTTTCCCAAGGATACATTGCTTATGCTAGGAAACAAGAACCCGGGGTATTCCATGCATGTTGAAAAATTAAGAACTTTGTTTCCGGATGCATGTTTTATATTTCTGTTCAGACATATATTAAGTGTACAGGAATCGACTCAAAATGTTAATTTTGAACTGAGGTGGCCAGCGTTTCTTGCCTGGAGATGGAAGAAATCGGTACAACGAGCATTTGCCGAGAGAAGCAAGCATCCTGAGTATTCGCAAATAATCAGGTATGAAGATCTCGTTGCTAATCATGAGAAAGTTCTGAAAGATATTTGCACATTTGTTGGTGTTCCTTATAGCAAATCTATGCTTAGCTTTAATGATGAGGCTAAACTAAAAGATGTGTTTGATGATGAATTATATGGGGTGCATTCTTCTTTGCTTCTTTCTCCTGAAGATGCCAATCTGAAAAACTGGAGTGAAAAGAATTACTCGAGAAAGCAGAAAATTTCCATTGCATGGGCAGGAAATATGTTGAAAATGGCAGGATATGAAGTTTCTGAAACCCCAGGATTTTGGTTTTATATTATTGGGATTCCTTCTGTGATTATAGCAAGGTCATTACTGGTTATTGCAATGGTATTAAATAAACTTTCTTTTGGAAGATTTCCGCGTCATATTAATGCAATATTGGCTCAAATAATATACAAAAACCCCAATAAGAATAGATGAACAAAAGGAAAGTGAAAATTGAAGACCTGCCAATGGCTATTATTGTTGGTAGCCCGCGTTCCGGAACGAGTATGTTGCGTACCTTCTTTGACGCACATTCTCAGGTGCAAATTCCAACAGAGTTTCCTTTTTTCCCTTTTTTGTATGATGTATACAGGAATAAACCCTTTGAGGAATATATTATTGATTCATATATTGCCCGTATACGTTTTACTATCCAACATCAATTCTGGAATATAAATCGTTGGAATATTGATTTCGAAAGTCTCAAGAAATCATTGTTGGAGGCAGGGAATCTGCGTTTTGCAGGTGTGTGTAAACATACAGTTGCATCTTTCAAAAGTGTGTTTAACAAAAGAGAACTTTCATTATTAATGTTGAAAGAGCCCTTGTATACATATTATTTGAATAAAATAAACAGGATCTTTCCTGATGTTAAGGTTATTGCAATTGAGAGGGATCCCAGAGCTCAGGTTAATTCTATTCGTAATTTTAAATTTGGCAGTAGATTAATTACAGCAAATGCACTGGCCTGGAGAAAGGCCCAGCAGAAAATAGCTTCTTTTCAGAAAAAAAATCAGAATAAAACTTATATAATCAAATATGACCAACTTGTTCAAGATCCGGAAAAGGAATTGACAAGACTTTGTGAGTTTCTTTGTATTCCTTTTGAAAAGGATATGCTCAATTATCATCTTTGGAAAGATGATATTTTAAAAACATATGGTTTTGAAACAATCGGTATGCATCCTTCAATTAAGTCAACGATGCAAAAGCCCGATGTATCAAAGATATTGGAATGGAAGGAAGCATTGTCAAAAAGAGAGATTCAATTAATAGAAACAGTGAATTACAGGGGGATGAAACGAAGAGGATATATACCACAATACAAACAAAACTATTTCTTGTTTCTGCTCTATATTCCTGTATATATTCATGGGCTCATTCAGACTTTTTTGTCTTATATGGTTAAAGTATTACCCCCTTCCAGGCGAATAAAAATTATTTTCAGTCCATCATTGTTTGAGCGTACATATGGGCGTATTTTCGGGAAAAAAACTAGAAAGTAATTGTGAAACTGTAATGCCTGTCGCTGATTGTCTTTCGCAAATCTTTGTGTTGGTCTGTAAGTTTTAGGAAATTTGCGAGGATAAAATCGTCGTTTTCGTGATCATTAAAACTCAGATCTATTTCGTGCCCTTCTTTTCGACCTTGCAAAAATCGTTCACGGCTTGACCTGGTAGCTTCAGAAAAAGATTTTTTGCTTTGATACATGAAAACAATATCATTTTCTTCACGGGTAATGTTGAACCCCATTTTTTTATTGAATTCAATGGCTGAATTGTTGCTTTTCAGCACTTTTATTTCAGTGCCCGGACCGCCGGCTATTCCATAACCGGTTTCACTTAATAACCAACTGGCCAAAACCGGAAGATGACTTCGGGTCAGATCTTCTTTCCATATAAAAAGTCCGGATTCTGAGTTTCCCGTGTCAGGATTTATATTCTTAATGTTTATAAGTCCGCAAGATGTATCATTGTTTTCAATGATCAGGTACAAATTGGTAGCGGGATCGAGGTTTTTATACCACTCTAATTGTTGTTTCTGGCTAATTTCTTCCTGATAAACCATTCGGTTTCTGACAAAAGAACTGTTTCGTTTCTTCCTTAAAAGTTCGAGGTCGTGTACGCCAAGACTTCTTAACTTAATGCCGTATTTCCTCAGAATCATAAGTTCTTTATTGTTCTGATATAATAAGCTTTATTTCTATGCTTGTTTTTATACATGCGGTGAATATATTCTCCCAGAATTCCAATTCCCAGTAATATGGCTGAAGCAGAAAACAGAATAGTGACAATAATAGAAGTGTACCCTACAGGAACATGAAAAAACAGCTTTTTGATAATGAAGTATAAGCCAAAAACACCGCTAACAGCTGAGCCGGTGAACCCGATTAAACTAATGAGTCTCAGAGGTAACCCTGAATAGAAAAACAGAATTTGCAGACCGCTTTTCCATATTTTTTTGCCTGAATATCTGCTTTTTATTCTTGCAGGTTGTGCATCAAGAACAACATAATTATACCGCCGGGAGATTTGTGTGAGTAAATCATCGATAAAAACCACATCGCCTTTGAAAGATAGCTGATCTACCATGGCCTTTCTGATTACTCTGAAAGAAGCACCTGCAATTTTTTTATTTCCCAGTGTAGAACCCCAGTAAAGAAACATGCGACCAAGCATTCGGCGAAGACTGTGATTTCTTTTACTGGCAATTCCATAAACAAAATCAAGTTCATCTTTTTCAAGTTCATCGATTAGTGTAAAGGCCTGCGCTGGATTAAATGCCAAATCGTCATCAATACTTACAATATAATCGCCGGTGCTAAGCTCAAAACCGCAAAGAGTAGCATTGTGCTGTCCAAAGTTTCGGGTGAGATCCACTCCACGAACAATATCTGGATTTGTTGAGCATAGTTCTGAAATAACAGAGAAAGAATTGTCGATGCTGCCATCGTTTACAAAAATAATTTCCGGGACAACATTTCTTTCTTTAGTGGCAGCAATGATCCCATCATACAATTCTGTCAGAACTGCTGCACTGTTAAAAACCGGGATTACAAATGTAATTTTTTTACTCATAAGGCCGGTATGTTAATATTAAAAGACCCGGCTTCTATTACCTGCCCGTTGATGCTTTTTGAATTATCAGAAAGCAGAAAAGCAGCTAAAGTAGCAATATCTTGGCTGGTCGCAAAAGCACCGGGGTGCATTTTCTTCATGTTCTCCACAAAGCTATCCGACATGTTTTTACGAGCTTCTTCGAGCATCGGACTTTCAACATAAGCCGGAGCAATGCAGTTGGCTCTGATCTTTTTACTTTGTAATTCTTTCGATAAACTCAGAACATATGCTTCGAGTGCAGCCTTTGATGCTGAATAGGCCGAACTCCCAAAAAATGGATATCGAACAGCCTGACTGCTAATGTATAGCAGTGAAGCGTCGGAGATTATTTTTTTAGCTTTCAAAAGCCCTCCTGTAATATATGCTGCAGCTTCGAAATTTACCTGCATAACTTCTCTAAGGGATTTTTCCTTTAGATGGTGTGCCGGAACAACATTTGTAATACCGGGGCAATATACCAGGCCGTCAATGGGTGGTATTTCTTTAATCAGGGAATCAATATTATCATTTTGCAGTACATCCAGAATATAAATGCTGTTTTCAGCATTATTTTTGAGGTTTTCTTCTTTTCTGGAAGTCAGACTCAATTTATAGTTGAGTGAGAGCAACCCGGTAATGCTTTTCCCAATACCAGAACCCGCTCCAACTATTAATATGTGTTTGGATGTTTTACTCATAATCTGAAACTGGTAAAATAAGAGTGTTCTCAAATGAAATATATGCAGATGCCCATGATAATCCAATTCCAAATCCACTCAGAACGGTTTCTCCTTTGTACATTTTATTGGGGTCTCCAAGTATGTGACTCATGGTTATAGGAATGCTGGCAGAACTGGTATTTCCGTATTCCTGAATAGAGTATGGAAATCTATCAGCTTGAATTTTTAGTTTTTTTCTGATGGTCTCATTCATTATTTTATTGGCCTGGTGAGTGAAGAAATAATCTATTTCATCAATGGAATTACCACATAGTTCCATAAGAGTTATAATTTGCGGCGGTACTTTGGTTATGCTAAAATTAAAGATACGCATTCCGTCAAGAACTATATGTGTCATATTCCTTTTTATTCCTCCCTCATATTCTATTTCTTCAAAACTATGTGGCCCGGCAAAATTTCTCATACCACCATGGGGTATATACAGTGCATCAAAGTCTCTGCCATTACTTTGGGTGATAAAGTACATGTTTTTTGCGCATTCATCGTATTCAAGTGCTGTTGCCGAAGCCCCATCACCAAAAAGAGGATAAGTGGATTTATCGTGATATGAAAGGTTAATTGAAGGGACATCTGTAGCCAGTAAGATAACTTTCTTAAACTTGTTTTTTCCCATCATTGATGAGATGGTCTGTAAACCAATAACATACCCGGAGCAGCCAAGATTAATGTCGAAGGCTATGCAAGTATCTGGTAATTGTAAATGATCCTGAATAATAAAAGCAGTGGATGGAATTGGGTAATCTCCGGATTGAGTAACCAAAATAATTGCATCAATATCATTTTTGTCCCAATTCAAAGCATCAATTAGTTTTTGTGCAGCAGCAACTGATAGGTCTGAGCTGCAAATACCTTCAGAAACAAATCTTCTTTTTTGAACACCAACAGTATGGATAAAGTTTTTCTTCTCTGTTTCCGTAAAAAGACTATAATCATTAATGTCATGAACACTAGATGGAACACAGGTGGAAATACCTCTTACGGCTACATTCTCTGAAATTGTAAATGCCATGTTATTGCAGCTTTTTACTTACAATCTGATAAAGGTCGCTGATGGTATGGGCCGGCTGAATATCTTCAGCAGTAAGAATGACATCATATTCAATATTGATCATAGAAAAGAGAATTAGAGCATTCACTGAACTCCACTCAAAATCGTTTCTAAAGTTAGTGTCTGGGTTCAATGATCCGGAAGGAGTATTTTCAAACTCATTCTCAATTTTTACAATAAAATCTTCAATACTGTCTTTCATGTGTCGGACTTTATACAAATATATTAAAATTTAATCATTGTTATGATCGCAAGATGATTTCTTGTCCGGAATATTTTTGAAAGAAGGGTCTTGATGAGGGAATGGAGATGTTTTCACTTAAAGAATGAATATGATATGCTGCAAAATCAATCAAACGAGTTTTTCTTAACGCCTCTTTTTTTATATCACTTAATATAGTATTAGTTAATAAATGAAGATTACCTTCCTCGTTTCTGCATAACATGACTTCAGTGTCGAGTAGTTTTCTTAAATGCTCTTCATGTTTGTCAACATTAATGAAAAGACCGTTTGGCATTTTAAATATCTTTCTCAGGTTTCCTTCAATGTAAATATATCCGTCAGAATCTATTCTTCCTGTATCTCCGCTGTGAAAAAATGAGTTCTTGTCAAGAATATTGACTTTTTCATGGTCTTGGTAGGAATATCTAGATATTCCTGATCCTGACACCAGTATTTCATTGTTTGCATCTGTTTCTGTTGTGATATTGTTAAGATGCTTTCCGGCACTGCCTTTTTTATAGAAAGAAAAACTACTTACGCTTAGGGCTCCTGCACTCTGAGTAAGACCATAACCGTTAAAAACAGGCACATTGTTTTGATGATATAAAGACTCAACTGTTGCATTTAGTGGTGCACCGCCACATATGAGATACTTTAACTTATTTCCATAGAAAATTCGCAGGTCATTTATATCTGCAGATTGAAAAATTGTGGAATGCCTGTTATTATATTTGCTTCTAAGTTTCTCCGGTACTCTGAAAGGATATGTAAGCAGTGAAGGCACAAGGCTGGTTGCATGCGCTTCTGAGTCATGTATAATCGATGATGGAAAAGCTGTGGTCATCGCATATTGTATGGTCCAACCTGACATCATGTGTGCGAGCTGGGACGATCTTTCATAAACTTTTGCAACTGGGAGAAGAGACAAG
Source organism: Marinilabiliales bacterium (assembly GCA_002869435.1). Classification (GTDB taxonomy): domain Bacteria; phylum Bacteroidota; class Bacteroidia; order Bacteroidales; family DTU049; genus BM518. Next base: position 12,341 of record PKSX01000147.1, read on the forward strand.
TATGTATAACCGGGGTCTATTTTTAATATTTTTCCTGCATTTATTGCTAAATCAATAAGTTGACGGTGACTGATTAGATAAGGGCATAGTTCACTTTGTCGGGTAAAACTATAAATAATATACGCATCATCGTCAGGATGTATCTGGATTTCTGTTTTTGCCGGATTGTGTTTTTTAGCTTCTGACAGGAGTTTCTGCTTCCTAACTATTGCTATGTGGGGGCTTTCTGTTTTAACAGGAAAATCTACAATGAGTAATGAAATATCAATGTTTTCAATCGCATGTCTGAATTCAATATTATCCTCATAAAAAGGCATGTGAATTGCACCAAGCATCATAATGGCTGTATCAACGAAGTTCCATTCATAAGAAGGATTTATAAAGCTGGCCACTATGCTGCCTTTCCTTATTCCGTAGGCTTGCATAAGGTTAGCTATCTTTCTGCTTTCTTGCAGGTATTCTTCAGCATATATTAAATGCTTTTCACTAACATCTTTTTGCTTAAAAACAGGTGTGTTTTTATACTTGCTAAGTAAAAATTCTGGGAGCTGTCCGAGGTTTTCAGGAATCTTGTTCATGACTAAATTTCAAATATTTTCACCGATGTCTTATCTCTTTAAAAATACTTCATCGCCCTGATACTCGTAAAAATATGGTCTCTTTTCGCTGATATCTTTGTTTTGTGAAATACTGTGAATAGTATATGCTGCAAAATCAACTATTCTGAGACTTCTGAGCATTTTTATTTCATTTTCATTCAACGTTTTTTCTACTTGCAGGTGCAAAAGCCCTTCATAATCACGGCATAGTAAAACTTTGCAGTCTAATGCCTGAGCAAGGTCTTTCTCATGTTTCGCTGTGAAAAGAAATAGCCCGTTTGGCATTTTGAAAACTTCCCTTATACTTCCATCTATATGTAGATAACCGTCATGATCTACATGTCCGATGTCTCCGGTTCGTATAAACTCGCCTAATCGATCACATTTTTTTAGTTTTTTGTTTTCAAGACAATGATCAGAAACTGTTGGGCCGCTGATAAGGATTTCACCTGTTTTACAAATATCGAGTTTATTATCCCCTATGGCACGTCCTACGCTTCCCCGCTTATTTGCAAAATGAGTATTCATGGTAAACGCCCCGAGAGACTGTGTTAATCCCCATCCGTTAAATACAGGAAGTTCGTTTTCGAAGTATTCATCTTCTGTTTGATGATGAATGGGTGCTCCTCCACAGATCAAATGTTTGATTTTGTTTCCGTAAAACTCACGAAGATCCTTTTTATCAATCGCATCATATTTTATGCTTCTTTTTTTGCCGTATTTATTTTCTTGTTCTGCATTGTTAAGTCTAAAAGGGTAGCGCAGAAGCGACGGAACTATGCTGCAGGAATCTGCTTGTGATTCATTAATAGTTTTTGAAGGAAATGCTCCCGCTTGAGAGTATTGTATGGAACAGCCCAGGAAAATATGAGCAAGTTGTGTAGATCTTTCAAAAACTTTCGAAACGGGTAATAGCGATAAATATTTTGAACCTGTCTCAAGTGGCAGTAACATCGATCCTTCTTTTGCCCAGTTGATTATATTTTCATTTGTAAAAACATATGCTCTTAGCACGGAGTTGTGATCAAAACTGTAGAAAATATATGCCGCATCCCCGGGAAGAAGTGAAGCATGACTAGTGTCCGGTTCAATTTCAGAATCTGCAACTAAATTGGTTAGGTCAGACAATCTGATCTCAGGAATATCTTCCTGTAAATTCGGGCTTTGAAGATCATTATCAGTAATGATTAATTTGATCGCAACATTTTTAATGGCATGAAAAAACTCAATATTAACCTGATATAGTGGAAGATGAATGGCTCCTATTCTGTTTATGGCAGTATCGATAAAATTCCATTGATATGTAGAGTTCATTAGTGTCATTACAACATCGCCCTTTGAAATTCTCATTTTTTTCAAAGCCTGGGCAAGTCAGCAGGTTTCTTTATAATACTCCCCTGAATATATCTGTTGCTTCTCTGAATTTTCAGTGTGAATAAATACAGGCGTGTCTGTATAGTGCTGCATACAGAACTCAGGCAGATGGCCTAAAACTTGGGGAATTTCGTTTAGTTTTATTGCCATTCTTTTTCTTTTTGTCTTATTTCCTGCAAAATTTGATTATGCAATTGAATGTAGTAATTGTATTTTTCCTGATTCCCTTTGTATTGAAAATAGTTGGCCAGACTCATAAGTAAACCCGGGTTGTCGGGCCTGAGCTCAGCTGCTTTCTCCCAATTGGCAATGGCCTCTAAAGTATCGCCTGACAGCATATTCAGGTTGCCAATGTTAATATAAGGTGCATCCGATTCGGGCATGGCTTTCTTTAAATCATTTTGCGTTTGATAGAAAGCAGCTGTATCATTGAGGATTAATTCACACTGCCCTTTTTGAGTATATGCTCTCTGGTATTGATTATCACTCTCAATGCATTGTGAGAAATAGTATTTTGCCGAGTCAATCTGCTCGAGTTTTTGGTAAGAATAGCCTAAGTTGAACCATGCTTCAGTGTATGAAGAGTCGAGACTAACTGCCTTGCGAAAGTATGGAATGGCCCCGGCCGGATCACTGCGAAACATGAATTTATGTGAGCCATAACTGTTCCATGCTTTAGGATATCCGTCATAGATTTTCAGGGCTTTTTTAAAATATATGTCAGCATCGTTCAAATATTCTACATTTCTTTGGTAAAACTTCTGCTGATCATATGTTTTCATTACTTCCGTCTGCAGTGTATTGGCAATAAGAAGATTTGCCTTAAATGAATTGTCAAGATGCTTAATGTCATTGTAATACAGGGTTAAGTGATCTTTCCAAACAGTATTTCTGCTTATTGTTCTTGCTGTATAGATGAAGATGAGGGAAAGAGAAACAATAATGAGTTTAGACGGAAGCATTTTTAATTTGCCCAATTCTTTTTCTGTGCTTTTAAATGCAGCCAGAATAAACCATGCAACTGCGAGAACAAAACCCAGACTTGCCGCATACATAAATCTTTCTGCAACAACCCCCACTGCCGGTTTTACAATATTGGAGAACATCGAGATGGAAATGAAAAAGAACAATATTGCAAAAGAAAGCGGATGTCGCTTTTTGAGTTTTAGTATGGCCCAAACCAATAGTGCTGCAAATACAACAAAAGCTATAACCGATATTAAATCCGGAAACTTGCTTAGTGGTATCATGTCGTAGCCATAGTAAAACCTTAACGGGTAGGGTATGATGAATAATCGTATGTAAAACAGAATGGCTACAAGCCCGGTTCCCAGCCTGAATAAAATGCCCCGATTCTCATACAGTGGATTTTCAAAAAACCACACTTCGCGATTAGCTTCGGGCAGAAATGTTTTTGGGTAATACCTCGATAACCATGCGACAGCCAGCAGAATAACCAGGATTATTATGGCGAACTTTGTGTTTTCACGTCTGTGGAAATACAGTGTGAGCGGTATTAATGCGGCAAAAACCAGTGCACTGGATTTGCTGAAATATGCCAGGAAATACAATAATATTGCAGGAGCAAATAACCATAGCTTTTTCTTTTCAAGCGCATTCATCAACAGTATTAATGATGATATGCTGAAAAAGAAACTCAGGAGTTCATCACGGTTTTTCAGGCTTGATACTACTTCAGTATGAACAGGGTGTACCGTAAAAAGAAGTGTGGCCAGTAATGGCAGCCATGGAGCCTTTTTAGCGAATAGCTTCCACAGTACATTGAATAGTATTAATAGTGTAAGTAGGTAAATGAGCAGGTTCATGGCATGACTCATATGTGGATTATCTTTCCAGAGCATATAATCAACCATGAAACTTAGTTTGACAAGAGGTCTGTATTCATAACGTGAATTCTCAGTGTCTGAATAATGGCTTGAGAAAATCTCTTTAATGGCCTCTCCTGTGCTTAGGTTTTTGTCATTCTGAAAAACCACAAAATCATCATCCATGGAGAAGCGATTACCCAGCGAATTGCCGTAAGCAATTATTCCGAGAATCAGAATGAGAATGTAAGATGTTCTTTTGCTGATCGTCATGATAAAAATTCAAGCTAAGATACGTAATAATTTTGTTCATTGATCACAGGACTGTTGTATACAGCATATTTTTTTGTATATTTGACTACTAATTCTAAATGTAAGGCGTATGAAAAAGGTAATTGCTTTTTTGGGTGTTTTTTCAATAATAGCTTTGATGACTGTAAGTGCACAAAGTTTTAAGTATACTGTAAAAACCACTGCTGACTGCACGAATCGAACAGTTGACTTCACCGTTCCTGCTGAAAAAGTGGCTAAGCTAATGAGTCTTGAGATTGTTCCAAAGTGGACAAGCTGTAATGAATCTCAGCCGGCTCCCTCGTTTATATTTGTTAAAATATACAAGGCCGGGCAGGCATCTTCAGGTAGAACTGCGGTTCTGTATAAGAAAACAGTAAATAAAGAAGGCCATGTAACAGAGCTTGTTCCTATTCAGGATGTGAAACTTAATCCCGGTACTTATACAATGGAAGTCAGCCGGGCACAAAACACTGAAGCAACACTGGAGATATTTATTTCAGCTAACTAGAATATTGATAACTTAAAAAAACCATGCTTTGGCATGGTTTACTTATTGTTTTCCAATTCGAGCTGAAGCTCTTCCCATGTAAGCATCAGCTTCTTTAGTTTTTCATTCTCCAAAGAGTGGTTCTTTGATATTTCATCAAAGCTGTCGTGCTCTTCAAGATTATCGGGTCTGCTAAGTTTCTCTTCAAGAGCTGCAATTGTATTTTCAGTTTTGCTGATTTCATCTTCACATTGAGCTATGCTTTTTTCAAGCTTCCGCAACAGTTTGGTTCTTTCTTTGTTTTCAATGTACTGTTGCTTGTTATTGCTTAAGGATTTTTCAGGCTTTTCGGTTTTCTTTTTTCTTTGATCCTCTTCAAGCCTCTTATTATTAAACTCAAGCAACTCTTCAATACTGAAATGATGCTGCAAAATTCTTTTATTTCTGAATTCAAATATTCTGCTCGTAAGACCTGAAAGAAAATGACGGTCGTGCGAAACAATGATAAGTGTTCCGTTGAAATGCAGTAATGCCTGCTTAAGCACGTCTTTTGCGGCCATGTCAAGGTGGTTTGTGGGCTCGTCAAGAATAAGAAAATTAACAGGTAGCAGTAACATCCTGGCAAGTGCCAGCCTTGTTTTTTCACCCCCCGACAAAACGCTTACTTTCTTATCAATGTCTTCTCCGCTAAAAAGAAAATTGCCCAGCAGGCCTCTTAGTTTTGGCCTCATTTCTGAGTCAGCAATCTCCTCAAGTGTTTCGAATACGGTGAGTTCTTTATCCAGATTTTCAATCTGATTCTGAGCAAAATAGCCCGACTTAACATTATGTCCAAGTTTTATATTTCCATCAAAATCAATTTCGTTTTGTATCATTTTAACCAACGTGGTTTTTCCTTCACCATTTTTCCCGATAAAAGCAATTCTTTCGTTTTTGGCAATGATAAAATCAGTTGGGCCAAAGACAAGATGTGACCCGTATGTTTTACTGGCTCCTGCTGCTTCCGTGACAATTTTTCCACTGTCAGGAGCTGGTCTGAATCTAAAATTAATTGAACTTTTGTCACTTTCTTCAATTTCGACACGTTCCATCTTGTCAAGCATTTTTATTCTTGACTGTACCATCTTTGCCTTGGTGTTTTTATATCGAAAACGCTCAATCAGTTTTTCATTGGCCTGAATAACTTTCTCCTGGTTTTTTTTCTCAGCCAGAGCCTGTTGCAGACGCTCTTCACGCATTGTGAGATAGCGGGAGTATGATGCCGGGTAATCGTATACACGACCAAGTTCAATTTCAATAGTTCTATTGGTTACTTTGTCGAGCAATATTCTGTCGTGAGAAACCAATACAACAGCACCCGGATAATCAATCAGATATTTTTCAAGCCATTGAATGCTGTCAATGTCCAGGTGGTTTGTAGGCTCATCAAGCAGTAGAAGATCCGGTTTACTGAGAAGAAGTTTTGCAAGCTCAACTCTCATTTGCCAACCACCACTGAATTCGCTGAGCGGACGGTCAAAATCTGATCTGGAAAAGCCAAGGCCTTTCAGTACTTTTTCAACTGAAGCCTCATTGTATATGGTCTCAAGAAACAAAACTCTTTCATTGACAGTATGTAAACGGTCTGCAAGCTCTATATAAGATTGTGATTCAAAATCGTCTCTTGTTGCAATCTCATTACCAAGAGTAGCAGCACGGTTTTTCCACTCATTTAACTCTGAAAAGGCTTTAAGAGACTCATTTAGGACAGTATCGGTTCCTTTAAAACTACGTTCCTGAACCAGATATCCGAATGTTTTATCTTTTGGGAAAGCCAGATTACCGGTATATGATTTTTCAATGCCGGCAAGGATCTTCAATAATGTCGATTTTCCTGCACCATTTCTTCCGGTTAGTCCAATCCGGTCTCTTGAATTTATCAGAAGGCTGATCTTATTGAACAAAATCCTGCCTGGAAATTCAACATATAAATTGCTTACCGAAAACATGCTGCAAAGGTAATCAAACTGGACTTATGGCATAAAAAAAGCAGGCACTAAGGCCTGCTTTCAAGAGATTATGATTTTTTGCTTATTCCACAACAATTTGAGTTGAGGAAATTCCGGTAGCAGTTTCAATCAGGATGTGATAAACACCAGGATTCATATTGCTTGTTTCAATTTGTGCACTGGTACCCGGAGTTTCAACTGTATTTACAGCAGTACCCATTTGATCATAAACAATGACTTTGGTGATTTGCTCACCGGCTTCAATGTTGATGATAGAATTTGAAGGGTTTGGATAAATACGGGTTTCGTCAGTGTTTTCTTCAATGTTTGAAACTGTGCTTCCATAGATTTTAAAAGGAAGACCAAGACCATAACTTGTACCTGAATCCAACCAGGGGTTGAATACAGAGCCATTTCTCTGGTAGCCATCGTCTCCGGTATTTTCAACACCGGCAATGGTAACAGGAGCACACCAAGGACCACTATAGCTTGCTGATCCTTCAGTTTGAACGTCAATCCAATAGGTTCCAGCGGTTAGAGTAAGTGTAGGGGTTGCAGCAGTAAGCGCCATGATTGGACGTGTGGTTCCCCAAGTGCTTGAAGCACGGTAAACTTCTGTCCAATATGTGTCAGAAAGGATGTTTGTTGTGGTATCACCCCAAACTACAGTGCCTGAGCCAGCAGGGTCACCATCATAAATTCTTATGAAAAGACCTGTGAAAGGGCTGGTGGTTGGGCTTCCGGTTTGATAACCATACACAACAATTGAATCAACTTGCCATGATCCACTGGCAATAGTGAAATCATCAGCGATTGAATATCCAAGGGTGTTTTTAAAGTTACCACCCAGTGTGTTGTTGGCTCCCTGAAGAATACTTGAATCCGGTCCGGTTGGATCGATGCCGGTAACAAAGTCACCGTTGTCATATAAAAGACCTTTGGCATCATTCTGAACAGTTTGTACCTTAGGATTTAATGGCTGAGGAGTACAACCATTACAATCGTCAGAAGCCTGTCCGAAACTCATCGCTGCAAAAGCGAAAATTGAGATAATAGTAAAAATTGTTTTCATGTTTTCATTTTTTTGATGGTGCAAAATTAAATAAAAAATCAATACGTTCGTAGAAATAAATAAATAAAATGTAGAAATAAACGTTTTTTTATGTGATTAAGCGTTTAAAATATGAGATAAAAAATTATGCGTTGTTGCTGCATATTTTATTTTTTTCAGAAAGCAGCTATACATCCCTTTTTTATTAACTTTGTCACTTCAAAATTTACAATACAGTGGAAAACAATATTTTATCGAACAGGGTTTTTAAAATGTCGGAGTCAGCTACACTGGCTATGACTAAAAAAAGCAGGGAATTAAAAGAAAAAGGTTTTGATGTGATTAACCTGAGCATTGGACAACCTGATTTCTTTGTTCCGGATTTCATTAAGAAAGCAGCTAAACAGGCCATAGATGATAATTTTTCCGGTTATCCGCCGGTCTCTGGCTATGCTGATCTTAGAAATGCTGTTACAGAAAAGCTCAAAAGAGATAATGGCTTGCATTATTCGCCTGATCAGATCGTAGTTTCAACAGGAGCTAAGCAGGCGATAGCTAATGTCTTTCTTGCAATTTTGAACCCCGGAGATGAAGTTGTTGTTCCTGCCCCGTATTGGGTAAGTTATACTGAGCTGATTAAACTGGCAGAAGGGATTCCGGTATATGTAAATACCAGAATTGAGGATGAATTTAAGGCTTCTCCTGATCAAATAAAAGCAGCCATTACTTCGAAAACCAAGGCTTTTATTTTCAGTTCGCCAAACAATCCTTCGGGCACAGTATACACAAATGAAGAGCTTCGCAGTATTGCAGAGCTTTTTTCTGCATATCCAAATATTACTATTGTTTCCGATGAGATTTATGAGTTGATCAATTTCGGAGGAAAAACAACGAGTATTGGAATATTTGACGGAATTAAAGACCGTGTGGTTACGGTAAATGGTTTATCAAAAGCTTTTGCAATGCCGGGCTGGCGATTAGGATATAGTGCGGCACCTCTGCCAATTGCCAAAGCTATTGAGAAAGTTCAGGGGCAGGTTACTTCGGGAGCCAATGCTGTAGCACAAGTAGCGGCAATTACTGCCTTGAAAGCAAATCCTTCAGATTGCACGGAATTCCAGGAAATGAAGAAGGCTTTTAATGAGCGCAGAGATTATATAATTCGGCGTATCAGTGATATTCCAGGCATGATTCCCAATAACCCCGGTGGCGCATTCTATGTATTTCCAAATGTTGCTGAACTTTATGGATTAAGCAATGGAGAGCATACAATTAATAATGACAATGATCTTTGCATGTATCTTTTGAACAAAGCAAATGTTGCTCTTGTTCCGGGTTCTGCATTTGGAGATCCGAACTGTATTCGCTTTTCATATGCTGCATCAATGGAGCAAATTAAGGAAGCTTTAGATCGAATTGAAAAAGCTGTTTTAGAACTGAAATAATAATATGAGCATCTGCTCTGTGGGACAAATGGCTTATCATCAGTTGCATAAACATAATTATATTGAAGTGCAACTACCCCTGTCAAAGAGCGTTGCAAACAGGGTGCTTATGTGTACCGCAATTGCCGGTGGCGATCTTTCTGAAATTCCGTTGAGTACTGCTGATGATAGTGTTTTTTTTCATGAAATGCTTTCAGACTTCAGAATGGGTAAAACCGAATTTAACGCCCGGTCAGGTGGAACAGGATTTCGGTTTATGCTTGCTCTTTTAGCAGCCAGTAACGGTGAATATAAACTACATGCTTCTGATCAGCTTTTGAATCGTCCACATGATGAGCTTATCAGCATTCTTAAAAACCAGGGTGCAGAAATAACAACAGAAGCCAATACATATATTATTAAAGGTGTGTCCCTGAAAGGAGGCGATATTGATGTTGATGTATCGCAAAGCAGTCAGTTCCTTTCAGCATTGCTTATGGTTGGACCTTTAATGAAGGAGGCTCCGGTTTATAAATTGTCTTCTCAAAAAGTATCATTTCAATATGTAAGACTAACATTGCAAATCCTTCAGGATTTTGGAATTGAATATAGTTGTGAAGGAGATTTGATGAAGCTGAAGTCAGCAGAATTTGCTCAGCCTGATAAAAAAAGATCGGAAAAGGATTGGAGTTCTGCCGCATTTTGGTTTGAACTGGCTTTGTTGTTTCCGGGATTGAAATTTTGTTTTCCGGGTTTGAAGCCGGGCTCTGCTCAACCGGACTCTATTGCGTCTGATTATTTTGCACAACTTGGATTAAGTGTTTTTGAACAGAATAATCTCATTTGTTCAGAATCAAAGAGCTGTCCTTCAGACAAAAAAGTGTATGATCTAGAACAATCGCCCGATCTTTTCTTGCCACTTGTTCTTGCATGTATAGGGTTAAAAAAGGAATGTGAGTTTCGAGGAATATCTCATCTTGTTTTCAAAGAATCAGATCGGGTTGAGTTGCTGATGGAAAATCTTGAAAACATAGGAATAAAATGCAGGTATTATGATCCCGGTGTGTTATTTGTTCCCGGTAATCAAGATATATCTGAAAAGGAAGTAGTAATTAATCATGGTGATGATCACCGCATGGCAATGTCATTTGCAATCTTGTCTCTTAGATTTCCACAAATAAAAATTCCGGATATGAATTGCGTGAGCAAGTCCTACCCGGAATTTATTCAAGAATTCAATACTGTGAAGAAACTTATCGTGAATTAATACGCATGGAGTTTTTCAACATCTCCGTATTTATTCATTAAATCATGTATTTGCAAGTCAATGAAGTTTTTAATCACATTGTCTTTCTCTTCATCATTGGCAAACTGAGCACTTTCTTTAACCTCATTGTTAATTATGAGCTCAATGTGGTTTTCTTTTACCTCAATTAAGGCAGCCCCATCCATTAACTGATCTGTAAGAACATATTCTTCGGCAGCGGTTGGATCATCGAGGATCACCAAATCTGCACCTCTGTATAGCAGCCCATAATCAAAGATGCTGTCGCTTGTTTCGGTAAACATAGCAATGCCTACCTGTGGTTTACGCAGAATCAGTTTTTGGTTTTGAGTATGATCAGGATTATTGTGGAAGAAGACTCCATCAAAGAAAACACCTTCTTCGGTTTGGTAACCAAAACTGTTGGAAGGATCCAGTTCGTGGACTTTATAATTGATGTGATCTGCAATTCCTTTTGAAACTCCATTAGTGGCAATGATCGGAATACGTGCGTTTCTGGGGTCTTTAAAATGAGACATTATAATCATGCCCGGCACATCAATTGATCCGCCATAAGCCGGAGCCAGATGCATAAAAACACCGGGGCCTGCATTAATTTCGATAATACCAAAATTTCCTTCTTTCCATGATTTACTAATATTTTCGGCTAATACATCGATGCCTAGATTTCTAACACTCAGGTATGAAGCAATGTCTTCAACCAACTTAATATTATCGGGATGAATCTTTTCGCTAACATTATATGAAACCCCGCCTGCACTGATATTGGCGACTTTACGCAAGGTGATAACTTCTCCCTGGTCCGGAATAGTGGTGAGCGATTTCTTTTGCTGACTCAGGTATTGAATAAGATCGTCATCAATATTGATTTTGCATAGCGGACTTCTGGCATTATCAAGACGAATAAGCTTGCTGTTCTCCATATTGATCAGCTCTTTTATGGTATGTCCGCCATCACCTTCAATAAATGCCGGTACCCGTTGCAATGCTGCAGCAAATTTTCCGCCTACAGCCAGTAAGCGGTGGTCGGTTCCATATACCATGGTCTGAACAAGTGTACCCTGAAAAGCTACATCATTGTTTTCGCCAATTTCAATAATTCTTCTGAAAGCCAGTCGCACTTCCTGCTCACTCATAATACGGGTGGTAACTCCCTCCCCTTTATGACCATTTACCGGTTTTACAACACATGGGAATCCTATTTCTTCAGCTGCGGCAACAGCTTCTTCTTCTGAATAGACTGTAAATCCTTTAGGTGTTGGGAAACCGCACATGTCGAGAAAGTCACCGCACATATCTTTATATGTAGTGAGTTCTGTATCTTTAATTCCGTCATTGTGGAAGGTAGTTGAACGACCGCGAAGCTGCTTCTTGCCATAGCCCCACTGAAACTGATTTTCTTCAAAAAGATACATAATGGGAATATCACGTTTCAGGCCGGCTTCGTATAATGAATAGATTGTCGGCCCGCCAAACAGAGACTTGTCAAATACTCCCTGAAGTTCAGCCCACTCTTTTCCAAAATCAAAATCTTCATCATCTTTGCTGATGGCAAAGAACCAGTCGCTTACCAGATATGCAGCTTCTTTAGCCACATTGGCATCAAGATACTCCATGGCAATGATATATTCATCTCCGTCGTCAAGAATCTTGTAGTGATTGATGAACAGGTCGATGTCCATTTTCATGACATGCAGAAGTGCCTCAGCAAAAAGATCTGCCATGAATTCAGCTTTACTTTCAGCCATAGCAGGAATCCCCTCTGAAATCTTCTGCTTGTAAAACTCAACAGTATCTCCTATGGGTGCAATAAAAATATTAAACACCATGGCTTTACGGTCGAGATAATAGTTTGGACCATCGTAAAATGCAAAACGGCTCAATTTGAAGTCGTTTTCACGATACATTTCCTTTTTGTACTCGAGAATTTTTGCATTCTCTTCCTCAAATTGCTGCTTAACAGCTTCGATGAGTTTTCTGGCAGCTTCCATACTTGTGCCTGAGTTTTGCAAATTCTCCATGTTTTTCTCGTCGGTACTCATATTATTGTCTTTTAATTATTTGCTCCATTAATGCCTGCATTTCGAGTCGCAGTTTTCTTTCTTCTGCCAGCTCGTTCTTCAGTTGTTCAATGTTTTCATCTGATGAAACATCGGCATCACCTGTGTTGACATGCTTTTCAGCAAATTCTTCCCTGATGCTTGCTTCCGTTTCCAGTTTTCGCCTGATTTCTTCATTTTCTATCTTGAGTGTCTCAATTTCCTTTAACATGCTCGATCGGCTGTCGCTCAATTCTTTTTCAGCACGTTCAACTTCTTCTTTCAACCTTTGAATTTCTTCACTGTTTTCGGAGGTCTGAGAATTGCTTCTTAGATGAAACATTTCAAGCTCAAGTTTGTGGTTTTCCCGTTTGATGTGAGCAATATCATACTGCAGGGAAGAAATGAGTTATTCTTTTTCTTTTAAATCTGATATCTGATTGTCGTTTATTCCGGCCAATTTGGCTTTCAAACGTTCAGTTTCCTGATTGGCATTTTCAACAGCAGTTTTCTGCCGGTCAATTTCGCGTTGTTTTTCGTTAATAGATAGTTCTTTTGAAGAGAGATCTGCTTTAAGTTTTTTCAACTCTTCTTTTAAAGATTCTGAATTTTGATTCTCCTTTCTAATCGAATCTATCTCTTCTTCTTTTTTCCGGAGAGCTTGCTCATGATCTTTGCTTAATTTATCAATAGCAAGCTTATGGTCTTTCTTTATGGATTCCAGGTCCTCAGATAATTTATGTATGGTTGTGTTTTTCTCCTCAATTTCGTGATTTTGTTTCTTGAACTTCTTTAGTTTCTTTTTCAACTTACCTTTGGAAGAAGATTGAATGATAATAATGATGAGGAAAATAAGCACAAGCACTCCTCCCCCAATCATCGCATATTGCTTGTATTCTTCATAGGTTGCAAGTTCGGTTTTGGCTTTTTCAAATTCTTCCAATGTGCTTTCAGCCTGAACCATAGCTGTGTCCTTTGCAGCTATATCATCAAGCATAACTGAAATCAATTCCCCGTCTTTAATGATCAGATCATCCATTTTTTGAATGAGCAGAAGCAATGATTCTGCACTGCTGTCAGGCAATGAGCTCTGAAAAGTTCTAAGTTGTTGTAATTGATTACTACGTTCTTCAGATAATGAATCGGTGTTCATTCCTGCTGAGAGAAGAGGGGTGCAAAGCAGACTAATCACTGCTAAAAAGAAAATGGATCTCATACATAAAGGTTTTATCCCGCAAAATTATAAAATAATGCGCTATTTCAGTATAACTTGGCTAATATTAATAATTTATTGAAGCTGTCGGTCAAAATTGTATAACTTTGTATGTATTCAGATTAAATATTATGTATAGGTTTTTCTTCACAATATTAGTGTTGGCAATAATTCAGCCTTCCTTTTCGCAGGAAAAGAATGATTCCATTTTTATTCGCGGCCTTTATAATGAGGCTCTCGATAGTTATGTAGCATATAATCAGCTAATACAGTTGTGTACTATTGCTCCGGGGCGTCTGGCAGGTACCGATGAATGCGCTGTTGCGCAGGAATTCATGTATGACGAGATGAAAAAAATGCCTTTTGATACTGTATACCGCCAACCGGTATGGGTTAGAAAATGGCTTCAGAATGGAGAAGAAACAGCGTATTTCGATATGGGCGATGGCGACAAACACTATCTGGCAGTTGATGCACTCGGAGGTTCGATTGCCACACCCGAAGACGGGATAGAAGCAGAAATTGTGGTGGTACAGTCCATGGATGAACTTGCTACACTTGGTCGTTAAAACAT
>PKSX01000197.1 GCA_002869435.1 Marinilabiliales bacterium
AAACGGAGAAGCCTACACATGGACAATCGTAAGCCCCCTCAGAGTAGAAATTGGTTGCAAATGGGTTACAGAAGGTGTTCTGATGCTCGAAGCCAACGGTGAACAGCTCCTGATCGACTACGGCGATGGAAACTGCGACGGACTGGTAACCGTCACCTACAACGGAAACGACTATCAGATATATGTTTAGTCACAGCTAAAACGAACAAAGTTAAACCCGCCACCGGCGGGTTTTTTATTTGGATTCATTTTGATTCATACCCAATGCAAAATTTATTAATACAATTGATATAAAAGAACGTCCAATTTCAAACCAAAGAAAAATAATGCTAATTTTGTTGTTCTTATTATAGAATATAAGCAAAATGGCCAAATTTTTAGAAAAGATACTCGGCGGAAGCAAGGCTGACAAGGACATGAAGGCAATTGCTCCTTACGTGGATAAAATTCATACAGAATACGAGCACATTAAAACATTAAGCAACGACGAATTGCGTGCTAAAACCATAGAGTTTCGCAATATTATTAAAGAAGCCGTCAAGGACGAAGAGGCTAAGGTTGCTGAAATGAAAGAAAAGCTCGATACTGAATACGATATGCCAATTGATGAGAAGCAGGAAATGTATGCTGAGATCGATAAATTGGAGAATAGTATTTACGACACAACACAAAACATCCTTGACGATATCTTACCGGCTGCTTTTGCAGTAGTGAAAGATACTGCGCGACGTTTTAAAGAAAACGAAGAAGTGGTGGTCACCGCTACTGAAATGGATAAAGATATTGCCGCAAAACACGACCATGTAAGTATAAAAGGGAGTGATGCGATATGGCTTAACAACTGGATGGCCGGAGGAAACCGAATTACCTGGGATATGGTTCATTACAACGTACAGCTTATTGGCGGCGTTGCATTGCATGAAGGAAAAATTGCTGAAATGGCGACCGGTGAAGGAAAAACCCTTGTTGCCACCTTGCCGGTATACCTTAATGCTTTGTCAGGAAAAGGTGTACACGTAGTTACTGTGAATGATTACCTCGCAAAACGTGATGCCGAATGGATGGGTGGTCTGTTTGAATTTCACGGATTAAAAGTGGACTGCATTGACAAACACCAGCCAAACTCAGCAGAGCGCATCAATGCATACAAAGCCGATATCACATACGGCACCAACAACGAATTCGGTTTCGATTATTTACGCGATAATATGGCCCGCAGTGTCGAAGAAATGGTACAACGAGGACATAATTACGCCATTGTGGATGAGGTTGACTCCGTTTTAATTGATGATGCCCGTACACCACTTATTATTTCCGGACCTACAGCCAAAGGCGATCTTCAGGAATTTGATGCACTTAAACCATTTGTTGTAAAACTATTCAGTGCACAAAAATCATTGACAAATAAGTTCCTTACTGAGGCTAAAAGCATACTCTCAAAAGACGGACTTACCAATAATGAAGAGAAAAAAGGCGGGCTTGCGCTTTTGAGATGTCACAGGGGTTATCCCAAGAACAAAGCACTCATTAAATTTCTCAGTGAGCCGGGCATGAAAACCCTCATGCGTAAGGTGGAAAACACCTATATGGCCGAGAACATGAAAAACATGCACATCGTTGATGATGAGCTATATTATGTTATCGAGGAAAAAAACAATACCATTGAACTTACCGATAAAGGTATTGACCTTTTAACTCAGCATACGGGCGATGCAAAATTCTTCATTATGCCCGACATTGGAGCGGAAGTGGCCGATCTTGAAAAATCGGATATGGATGAGCAGAAGAAGATTGAGAAAAAACAGGAAATAATTCAGGATTACTCCATAAAATCTGAACGTGTTCACACCATGAACCAGCTTCTTAAAGCATATACGATGTTTGAGAAGGATGTGGAATATGTGATCATGGACAATAAAATTAAAATTGTTGATGAACAGACAGGTCGTATCATGGAAGGCCGCCGATACAGCGACGGACTTCACCAGGCGATAGAGGCCAAGGAAAATGTTAAAGTTGAGGCTGCTACCCAAACATATGCCACAATTACATTACAGAATTACTTCCGTATGTATAGCAAGCTCGCCGGTATGACCGGTACTGCTGAAACAGAAGCGGGAGAGCTCTGGGATATTTACAAACTTGATGTTGTGGTTATTCCCACCAACCGACCCATTGCCAGAAACGATTATAACGACCTCATTTACAAAACCAAAAAGGAAAAATTCAATGCCGTTATTGAGGAGATAGTAAAACTTGTTAATGATGGACGCCCGGTATTGGTAGGTACTACTTCAGTAGAGACGTCTGAACTACTCAGCCGCATGCTGAAAATGCAGAAAATAAAACATAATGTACTGAATGCTAAACTCCATGCTAAAGAAGCAGATGTAGTTGCTCAGGCCGGTTTTGCAGGCGCTGTAACCATTGCGACAAACATGGCGGGTCGTGGTACCGATATTAAACTGGGTCCCGGAGTAAAAGAAGCCGGTGGCCTGGCCATTATAGGTACTGAGCGCCACGAGTCGCGTCGAGTTGACCGACAGCTCCGTGGTCGTTCCGGACGACAGGGTGACCCGGGTTCTTCACAGTTCTTTGTTTCGCTTGAGGATGATCTCATGCGTCTGTTTGGTTCCGACCGTATTGCAGGGATTATGGATCGTATTGGTATGAAAGATGGTGAGGTTATTCAGCATAATATGATTACCAAGGCCATTGAGAGAGCACAGAAAAAAGTGGAAGAAAATAACTTCGGAATTCGTAAACGTTTGCTCGAATACGATGATGTAATGAACTCTCAAAGAGAGGTTATTTATAAAAAACGCCGCAATGCCCTTTATGGGGACAAGCTGGAGATTGACCTTGCCGATATGTTTACCGATATTTCTAATTCTCTGGTAAACGACTATCAGGAAAGTCGTGAATATGAGCTCTTCCTGCTTGAGGTACTAAAAACATTCGCCTTCCAGTATGAATACTCTGAAACTGATTTTTATGCTGACCGTTCTGATAAAATTGCCGATGATCTGGGAGAAAAAGCATATAACGTATACCTTGAAAAATGTAGTCATGTTGCTTCTTCAACCTACCCGGTAATTAAAGAAATATTTGAGAACGACAGCCGCAAATACGAGAATGTAGCCGTTCCATTTACTGATGGCAAAAAGACCCTTCAGGCATTGGCTAACATTAAAAAATCGTATGAAAGTAATGGAAAAGAACTCATGCGCGCCATTGAACGCAGCCTTACCCTTGCTACCATCGACGATTCCTGGAAAGAGCATTTAAGAGAGATGGATGAGTTGAAGCAAAGCGTTCAGAATGCGGTTTACGAACAGAAAGATCCTCTTTTGATCTATAAGTTTGAGTCTTTTGAATTATTCAATGTAATGCTTACCAAAATCAGTAAGGATCTGCTCTCATTCCTGACACACGGGCGAATCCCTCTGGCACAGGATAATCTTGAAGAAGCTCAGGCTCCGAAAAAATCAGACAACAGCAATCTGAAAACCGGACGGAATTCAGATATCCCGGGTTCAGAAGAACAGTCCAGATATCATGATCCAAGCGCCGGCAATAAAAGTTCAGATCCGGTTCGTGTGGAAAAAAAGGTTGGAAGAAATGACCCATGTCCATGTGGAAGCGGTAAGAAATATAAACAATGTCACGGAAAATAAAACAAGATGAATGCCCGCAGAAGAAAAAAAGTGAACTGGTGGCCGTTACTAATCATACCGGCACTGGCCATTATTATTTTCCTTACTCCTGTTGGTAGTTTTCTTAAAAGACAACTTTTTGGCCATTCCGACGAGCATATTATTCCGGAGGTAACCAATATCGGCATTAATATTCCTGCCGGATATGAGGTACATGGCATTGATGTTAGCCGTTATCAGCTTGAAATCGATTGGGAACGTGTAAAGAATTTCCAGTCCGGAGATTTTAAAGTTGATTTTGTATTGATCAAGGCAACCGAAGGAACCAGTCTTCGTGATCCGAATCTTGGGCAGAACTGGAACAGCGCTCGCATGCATAATTTCAAAATGGGTGCATACCATTATTTTCACCCCCATTTAGATCCTGAAACACAGGCAAATTTCTTTGTAAACTCTGTAAACCTTCAAAGCGGAGACATTGTTCCGGTACTCGATATCGAAGAGTTTCAGCCGGGTACCACAGTAGAAGAACTTCAACAGAGCTGCCTGATTTGGTTGCGACTTATTGAGCGCAAATACGGCAGAAAGCCCATTGTG
>PKSX01000024.1 GCA_002869435.1 Marinilabiliales bacterium
CTTAGTCAAATGCACCTCCATGTCCAGTAATCGCCTTATCACCACGCTGGCAATAAACGCCCCGTACACATTCGGCATATAGCTTATCGTGCCCACAATCGATTTTTGATTGGTACTGTCTTCCACTACAAAAGTATCATCCATAACCGGCTCGGGTGAGAAAACCACATCAAATCCGCTGTGCACTCCAAGTTTATGCAGGCGCTTCCGCACATACCAGCCCAGCTTGCAATGGTGTGAATCTTTTACATCGGCTATTTCTATCTTTTCGGGAGCCATCCGGCTGCCACTGCCCATACTGGACACCAGTTTATGCCCATTCTGAACACTGTGATACAGGAAAAAGACTTTGGGAGCCAATGTATCAATGGCATCCACTACATAATCGTATTTTCCTTTCAGCACTTCGGGTATGCGGTCGTCACGGAGAAATTCTTTATGAATAGTAATGTCCACCTCCGGATTGATACTTTTCAGGCGCTTTTCCCATTCGTCGCATTTGTATTGGTCAATATTCTCTGTAGTGGCAATGATCTGCCGGTTTATATTGGTTTCATTCACCACATCAGCATCAAAAAGCGTGAATTTGCCAATTCCTGCACGGCAAAGCATTTCGGCGCACATGCCGCCAACACCGCCCAGTCCCGCAATCAAAACATGCGAACCGGCCAGCTTATCCACCGCCTCTTTTTTTAGTAATAATTCTGTTCTATCTTTCCAGCCCATCTCCGAATACTTTAATTGCGTTGGCAAAGATCTGCTTTTTCAGGTTTTCTTCATTCAGATTTCTGATCGAAGCCAGATTTTGGTACACCGTTTCAATGTTTTCATTACTGTCATCGGTTTCGCAAAGAATCTTTTCCACATCGATATGCTCCCAAACGTATTCACTTTTCACTGAAGGACCAAAAGAATAGTACACATTCCGGTTTTTGAGCTGGTGAAAAACATCGGGTTTTGCATTGAAACCATGCCAAATGAAGGTCAGATCCGAAAAATCCTTAATGATTCTGCCAAAAACATGTGCAGCTCTTACCATATGCAAGATGACAGGTTTATTGTATTTCCGGGCCAGTTCAAGATGTGCCCGGAACAGCTCTTCCTGCTCAAATGGTCCAAGTGGAGAACGCAGCAAATCCAGCCCGCATTCACCAATGGCAACACATTTATCGGGATGGGCTTTTATAATTTCTTCCACCTGATCAATGGTATATTTATTGGCATACCATGGATGAATACCCACCGAAAAAAATGATTCCGGAAGCTTTTCTCCCGGAATCAGATTGAAAATGCGTATTGCGTCAGCGTCTGACTGATTTCCGTGTGTATGGATATCAACAAAACGCATGTGTTTTAGTTTTTCTTGTAATAATTAACGAGGCCTTTGTTCTCGAAAATATTCATCAGTTTTTCAGGTAGCGGGCTGAATTTGAATTCCTGATCACCAACGCTAATAACACCGGCATTAAAATCGATATCCACTTTATCGCCTGCTTTATAGGCATCTACAGCTTCTTTCAATACAATGATTGGAAGGCCCTGATTGATGGATGATCGATAGAAAATGCGGTTTACTGATTTACAAATTACGGCTTTTACACCGGCATGTCCGAGACCTACGGCAGGATGCTCACGTGAAGAACCGCAACCAAAGTTTTCACCGGCAACAATAATCTGACCGGCATCTACTTTTTCAGGGAAACTTGGATCAAAATCAATGAAAAGGTGTGGTCTGATTTTTTCCGGTTCACTCGATTTGATATTATATGTGAGGTTTCCTGCAAACATAGCATCGGTATTCAGATTGTCAACATCTGAATAGTTCCAGGTGGTATCGAGCAAACGATTATCACCTTCAGAAATGGTAACTGTTGCACTTTGTTCTTTCGAATAAGGGAACTTGTCATCGGTTCTCTCAGCGCGCGGGTCGGTAATCTCACCGGCTAGGGCAGAAGCGGCTACCGTAGCAGGAGATGCCAGATAGATGCTTGAATTCTTATTGCCCATACGGCCTTTGAAATTACGGTTGGCAGTAGAAATTACGTTGATATTATCGGCAGGAATTCCCTGTCCGGTACCAAGACATGGGCCACAGGATGGTGCCAGAATATTGGCTCCGGCACGCATGAAGATTTCAATCAGTCCTTCTTCCATGGCCAACATGTAAACCATTTGAGAGGCAGGAATTACAAGCAGTTGGAAGTTTGGAGGAACTTTATTTCCTTTCAAAACGGCTGCAGCCTCACGAAGGTCTTCCAAACGTCCGTTGGTGCAGGTTCCTATTAATGCCTGATGAATTGGAGTGCCTGCAACTTCTGCAACAGCTTTCACGTTGTCTACGTGATGAGGAGCTGCAACTACAGGATAAATTTCATCAAGATTGATTGCAATCTCTTTGGCATAAACGGCATCTTCATCGGCCCAAACGCCTTCCACTTTTTCGCCAAGGAAATCGAATAGCACATCATCTGCAGGGAAAGCTGCATTTTTTGCACCCATTTCAGAAGCGAGGTTGGTAATGGTCATACGATCAGATACACTGAGAGTTTTTACTCCTTCGCCATGATATTCGATCGACATATAATCCGCACCTGATGAACCAATCATTCCAATGATAGTCAATGCAACATCTTTTGCATAAACACCTTTGCGGAGTTTTCCGTTGAGAGTAATTTTAATGCTTTCCGGAACGCGGAACCATGTTTCTGATGCTTTCCACAGACCGGCAGTCTCAGTACGATCGATTCCGGCGGCAAATGAATTGAATGCTCCGGCTGTACAAGTGTGACTGTCGGATCCAACGATGATCATTTTTGGTTTCGCATACTGCGATACGATCTGGTGGCAAATACCTTTACCCACATCATGAAATTTCTCAATGCTCTGTTCTTGCACAAGGTCACGAATAAATTGATAATCGTTGGCAAGTGCTGCACTGGTTGGTGGAGCATTATGGTCTAAAACAATCAAAACCTGGTTGGGGTCTTTAACTTTTTCGCCACCCATTTTTTTGAATGTTCCTGCAATACTTGCGGTATTATCATGCGAAAGGACAATGTCGGGTTTCGCAAATACAATGCTTCCTGTAGAAGCGTTGAAGATCTTTTCTGCAAATGTTTTTCCGGCCATAAATAGTCGATTTTATTTCGTGCAAAGATGCATAAAATTTTTTGGTATCAAGTATCCCTCCACAAATGAATTATTAACCACGAATTCACGAATTATTTTCTATGATTCGCACATTCCTTGCAAATTTAATCGATTGCACTGTGAGTCATCAAAGATTCCTCTGGTTGCACGAATTTGATTTTAGTAAAAACTCTGTCACTCTGAGCCGGTCGAAGAGCGTCAGAGTTTTTGTATAGGGTAAAAAAATGTCGTACTTCGACATGCTCAGCATGACATTTTTTCTTTCTGCGAAAATCAGCGAAATCTGTGGACAAAAAAATCAATGGATATCAGAGTTTCAGCTTAAAACTCATCTTCTGCAGATTATCATTCTTAATCAGCAATCCGAAGTGAAAGAAATCCAATCCGGTTTGAAATCGATCATCTTTCTGAATCTCTTCCCAAAATTCAACCATATCCGGTGAGTAATAAATATCGTCAATAGCAATGATGGCAATATCTGAAAGGGCAGGGTAGAGCATGTCGATATACTCTTCGCTGGCATCGCCTTTATGGTGCCCATCCATGAAAACAAAGTCAATTTTTCTGCCTTCATTTAGGTAATTCGGAAGTAAATCTTTGAATAATCCAACCTGTAAGTCAATGGATTCGATTCCGGTTTCACTGAAAGCTTTTTTTGCATATTCTGCTATTTCGGGTACACCTTCCATGGTAGTAACACGTGCTTCGGGATTTAAAAACTGTAGTGTTAAACTGGTGGTTCCAAAAGCAGTACCCATTTCCAGAATTTCTCTGGACTGAATATTATTGGCTGCAGCAGCAATGGCCAAAGATTGTTTCTGTGGTTTGCTGGTTCGCTTAAAAACCATTCCGGCCTTTGTTTTGATATGCCCGCCTTTTGCGCCGGGATCATCGAAACTGATCGTATGACAGCACTGAGAAAATTTTGTGCGTATACCATCCAATTTCATCTTGTCCTCAGTATTATTGAATTTCGGTTTCCGCATAGCGGAGTAGAGCTCATACAGAAATGGCGAGTGAACGGCAAAAGCAGTTTGAGCCTTACGCCTGAATGCAAAGTACTTTCGAATTCTGAAAAGGACTCTTGAGATTGTCATTTCTCGTCTTCTTTTTTACCGTCATTCATAATCTCCAGCTGAATACGCAGCGATTCATCATGGATGCTTTTCAATAATTTCA
Source organism: Marinilabiliales bacterium (assembly GCA_002869435.1). Lineage (GTDB taxonomy): Bacteria > Bacteroidota > Bacteroidia > Bacteroidales > DTU049 > BM518. The sequence goes on from PKSX01000024.1 coordinate 4,330, forward strand.
ACAGAAAATCGCGATCAATCTTACTTTTTTCACCAACAGCAAGTCTGTTTTCAAGCACTTCGCGCCACCTATCAAATTGTAAAACGCTGATATTGTTTTCTTTTTTTAATTGTCCCATCCTTCTGATGATGTCCATTCGCTGAGACAGAATTTTGATTAGCCTTTCATCAGTTTCGTCCAATTCTTCACGCATTTCCTGAATAGAAATCCCATCACAGCAGGAAGTGGTTCTTTGTGTAAGATTTTCCATTAAACGATGAAAATCAGTTGGTGTAATCTGCTGAGCAGCATCTGAAAGGGCGTTTTTGGCATTTGCATGTACTTCAATCATCAAACCATTGGCTTCCATATCAATGGCTTGCTGGGCTAATACCGGTACATATGCGGCTTTACCGGCCATATGACTTGGATCGGCAAGAATTGGAATACTCGGGAAACGATTTTTCATGGCTGCAAAAACCGACCAAAGAGGTTCATTGCGATACACCGATTCTTCATAGGTGGCAAATCCGCGATGAATGAGTGCATGAATTTCAATATTCCGGCTTTGAAGTTTTTCAACAGCACCGGTCCACAGGTTAATATCTGCAACTATCGGATTTTTCACCATGACTTTTAGTCCTGTTCCTTCCAATGCTACTGCCAGTTCATCTATGGTGAAAGGATTGGCAACACTTCGCGCTCCCAGCCATACATGTTTCATTCCGGCATCTGTACATGCTTTTACATGTTCTTCTGTACCTACTTCAGTAGCCACCGGAATATGAAACTCATTCTGAACTTTCATCAGATGTTTCAAACCCTCTTCGTGTGGACCTTTATAAGTGTTGTGAAGTGATCTGGGCTTCCATATTCCTGCCCTGAAAATATCTATTCTGTTTTGCTTCAGTATCTGTTCGGCCGTTTCCATGCAAAGCTTTTCAGACTCTGCACTGCAGGGACCGGCAATGAGCATGGAAATATTGTTGTCAGCCATAACTATACGTTGAAACGCACGTGCATGATATCACCATCCTGCACAATATATGTTTTGCCTTCAAGGCGCATTTTGCCTTTTTCTTTGCAAGCCGCTTCCGACTTAAACTCAATCATATCTTCGTATGAAATAACTTCTGCACGGATAAACCCTCGTTCCAAATCACTGTGAATGGTACCTGCAGCCTGCTGGGCATTGAGCCCTTTGCGGATAGACCATGCGCGGTTTTCTTTTCCGCCTACAGTGAAAAAAGAGATCAGATTCAGCATTTTATATGCAGCACGGGTCATTCGGTGAACTCCTGGTTCTGATAATCCAAGATCTGAGAGAAATACTTCACGATCTTCTTCGTCTTCCAGTTCGCTGATTTCTGCTTCGGATTTTCCGGCAACAATAACGGTTTCTGTGTTTTCTTTTTCTACAGCTGTAATGAATGCTTTGGAATATTCATTTCCCTCCACAGCAGATGCTTCGTCAACATTACAAACATACATCACAGGTTTTGCTGTCAGCAAAAACAGTTCATGAATCAGTTCTTCATCGTTTTTATCAAGTTCCAGATCACGAACGTTTTTGAGTTCTTCGAGTTGAGTTTTGAACTTGATGAGGCTATCGTATGCCGGTTTCAGAGTTTTATCACCGGTTTTATAAGCTTTTTCAACCTTTTGTAGCTTTTTTTCAATCTGGTCGAGGTCTTTCACCTGCAATTCAAAATCCAGAATTTCCTTGTCGCGAACAGGATCAATGCTGCCTTCCATATGTGGAAGATTGTCGTCATCAAAACAACGTACAACATGAATTAAAGCATCCATATTTCGCACATCATTAAGAAATGTGTTGCCAATACCTTCACCCTGTGAGGCACCCTTGGCTAACCCCGGAATATCTACCAACTCCAGTGTGGCCGGTATCACTTTTTCTGCCTGAATAAGTTTGTCCAGTTCATATAAACGCGGATCAGCTACCTGAGCAGTTCCAAAATTACTCTGACTGGTGCTGAAAGCAAAATTGGTTGCTTCAGCTTTGGTGTTTGAAATACAATTGAAAATAGTGGTTTTTCCACTGTTGGTCAGTCCTACAATTCCTGCTTTTAGTGCCATAGTTTATTAATTGAAAAACATCCAGCTCAGTCCGAACCTAAACGCTCTGTCAGGTAATGGGTAACCCGGAATTTGCCAGTAATCGACCGGAAGAAGCCCGGCAGTAATATTTTGTAATTCTGCGAATACACGCATTCTTTTAATTTGTGCTTCAACAAATACACCCGGATAAAGAAAACCACCTGTTTTAATTTCATTTTGGCGGTAAAACACCTGCCGAACCGGATCCCACGCATCGGCATAATATTTTGCATGTGCCCACACCTCTATTCCTGAACGTAAACTCAATGCTTTTTTAAAAACATAGTTTTTCATGCTGAATTTGAATGAACCTGCCCATTCGGGAATATTAATATAATGAGCATTTCGTTCATATTGATAGACTCCTTTCATATCCACCATAAAACGTCCAAATCTGAATTTTCCTTCATACAAAGCACCCTGCACCATTCCTGCACCGCCCTGTGCAATAGAGCTTGGAGTGAAGTACATTAAATCACTAACAGTGCTGTGAAAAATGCTTATACTTTGAGTTTTATATCTGATTCCACCTTGTATTAACAGAGTTTTGCTTTGAACAGGATCAAATGTCCAGGCAATATGATTTCCGTAATACTCATTAAAAAATACACCGGGCATCTGTAAGCGAAACTCAACATTTCCAAAACCAGCAAAAGTCAGAGAGTCGTTTCCTCGAATCCCTCCATGGAAAAACACATCGCTATGAGTGGTTCCAATGAGCGACATTTTCCCTTTGGCAAACACCCTGTAATCTGGTACAACGCCTGATGAGAAACCTGCTTCAAGCACTGATTCTTCGAGAGTACTGTCTTTATAGGTATTATAGATTTTATGCTGCAAAAATCCGGCTCTAATATACCATCTGAAGTATTTGCTGTTGCGGTTGCCGATGCGAACAAAATTCTCAATACTTGTGTGTCTTAGAGAATCTGCGGTGCGGTTGGTATCTAGCATTACCAAACTGTAAACACCACTGGTAGGATCATTGTCGATAAAGACACTATGTTTACCTGATACTGCAAATTCATGTTCTGCAAAAAGCTGGTTTTCTTTCTTGCCTGATTTCCCAATAGTAAATCCATGTACAAAGAATAAATCGCTTTTCATGTATTTATGCTCCGCGCTATAAAGATAGACAGGAAGCAGTTGACGATCGTAAACAGTAGTATCAATAAATGCATCCGGGTCAGTAATGCCACCATTCTCCTGTCGGCTTATATTGTTTTGAGAGAAAGTGATAAAACCGTGATATGATTTTCCGATTCCTTTATAGTGCACGGTTCCGCGAAAATGAGCATGTTTGCTTTTCTGATATTTCAAAGCGCCGGGAGCACCAATAATCTGATAATTAATGCTTAACGAAAATTGTTCTGTAAGCGGTTGCGAGTGATTCAAATTAAAATACTGCTCACGTTCGTACCCGCTGGAATAACTAGCATCGAGAAATGCAGTTTTATTATAATAAAGCCGGATATCCTCTCGATTTAGATTGTATAGATTTTGTTCGCTAAAAAAATCAAAATATCCGGTTTGCCAATGCACTCTATCAGGGAAATATGCAGGCTGAAAGATTGAAGCCATAACCCCGTTACTGTTATGAAAAGTAAGTTTGTTTAAAGGATTATATCTTCTAAAAGAGTTAAGGCTATAGTCGTAAAGTATTGTGTCATTTATAATAGATAAAAAAGGATCTGCATAAACATATGGGAGGTATGCTGAATCCACGGTGAGTGAGTCGTGCTCGTGATCATCATGCCCTGTGTCCTGTGCAAAAGAATATGCAGGAATCAACAGAATAACTAATATGTAGAGAAACAGCTTTTTCATTGCGCAATAAGCGTCGCAAAGATAATGAATTAGAAGTAGATGTATTGTGTAGGAATGAATGAAAATTTAATTCTGTTTCATGGAAAAAGCACCTTTTGTAACGATGCTATCCTGAACATCATTCAGTATTTCTATGCATTTATCATTCTGAACACCTTTCTCAATCTGAATTTCTTTAAAATAGTAATTGGTATTATCTTCTCCGGTTTTGATGTATATGAAGTCTTCTCCGGCAGAAGAAACCACTGCCTGTTCAGGAACACTTAAACTTTTTCTTTTTCCGCTTTTGAGAATGGTTTCTACATACATGCCGTTAATAAATTTATCTGTTTGGTCGTCTTTAATGTCAGCAAAACATCTTACCGACTTAGTTTCTGGATCAATGCTTTTACCAATACTACTTATTGTCCCGTGATATTTTATATCATTTTGTCCGGGTAAATAGAATTCAATATCCATTCCTTTTTCAATGAAAGCAATGTCTTTTTCAAAGATATTTATTTCAATTTGCATTTGGTTGACATCGATAAGTTCCAAAAGAAAATCATCCGTTTTGGCATATTGCCCGTTTATGGCATCCAGATTACTAATATAACCACTAATGGGAGCATAGATATAATATGCTTTTGTAAATGTCCCCTGTTCTACCTTTTCGGGCTGTATGTGTAATTGTTCTAATTGTGTTCGCAAGCCACGATATGTAGCCAGATTGTTTCGGTATATACTTTCAGCCTCCTGAAAATCTTTTGTTGAAGAAATCTGACTTTGAGCGAGTTTTTTTAATCGCAGATACTCAGCTTCACTGCTTTTAAGTAATGCTGATGCCTCGGCATATTCTTGCTGAAGCTTAAGAATTTCATTGCTTTCAATACTGAACAATACCTGACCTTTGGAAACGAAACGGCCTTCCTGCAAGCCATAATACCGCAGTATTCCTTCAACAGGAATATGAACTCTTGCTATTCCGGATGGTTTTACTTTAATATAACCACTGCTACGAATGCTATGGTTAAATTCTTTTTCAACCGGTGTTCCCATTTCCATTCCGGCAGTTTGAAACTGTTCGCGACTAATTACAATTTGCTCGTCTTCTTGCATGTTTTCCTCTTGCACAGATTTATTTCCGCAGGATGATGCGATCAATAGAAGACCAATTGCAATGAGTGTAAAATATTTATTTTTCATGGTGATCAAAGAATTAAATAATTTATTTCAGTAACAATCTGATTGTATTCAAATATCAGATCGTAGTATTTTAACTCAATTTCATATGCATTATTCATGCTGATTATGAATTCGAAATAATCGATTTCTCCATTTACATAGCTTTCACTGGCATATTTTTTAAGCTCTTCTGCCAGTGCCAGCTCTTCATCTTCGTATTGGTTAATTATGGAGTTGAAGTTTTCTGCTTTTGACAGAAGACTTTCCAGTTTCACTGTATAGCTGAATTGATATTGTTGTGCATTGTTTTCTTTGATTTGAACCTGAAGTTTTTGCACTTCAATATCAGATCTTTGTCCCTGGAAAAACAAAGGAATCTTTAAACCAATTTCAAATCCCATATAATTTTGTCCGGGGCTATAAGTATTACTTCCATTGAAATAACCAATATTGATATCGGGCAGGATCTTACTCCTTTCAAATTTCAGATTGTTTTTTTGTAGTTCAATGCTTGACTGAGTCATTATGAAGCCGGGGTCATTATTGATCTGAGGAATAATAATCTCCGATCTTTCAAGTGGTACAAAAACTATGTTTACAGATGAATCTGAATTCAATATGACCTGTAGATCTGCATAAGCGGATTCAATGCTTTGTTTGATTTTCAATACTTCTGTTTTGCTTTGGGTTCTTTGAGAACGCGCATTAAGCCAATCAAGTTTTGATGTGCGTCCGCTTTTGAAGTTTTCTTCGGCAGCTTTTTCGTATTCTGCATACAAACTGTCGGATCTGAGGAGAATAGCTTGTTTGTTGAGCAGATAAAGTATAGTGAAGTATTGCTGCTCAACCTCTTTCTTAATTTGGTATTCTTTGCTATTAAGAGCATTTGAATAAAATCTGGTCTGGCTTTTCAGTAATTTAGATTTACCTGAATAATATGTTGGGAAGCGAAACTCCTGTTCAATACCCCATATGTCCAACGGATGCCCATTTTCGGCAATATTATTCTCATCGGTGGAATAATACAGGTAGGTTTTATCGAAGCTAAAAGAAGATTTTTGCATTCTCTCGGCCGATTCCAGTTCAAGCTTACTGTTTGTAATAGTAATATTATTCTGAAGGGCAAGTTTCTGAAGTTTCTGAAGATCTGAATTGTTTTCCTGTGCCTGAATTTGAAAGACGGAACCTATTCCCAGGAAAAACAGAATCACCAGCTTTTTATTTGCTTTTATCAGCTTAAGAGGTCTCCATTGTATTCCAATAATATTATCCCAGACTGCATACAGAAGGGGTAAGGCAACCATAGTAAGCATGGTTGAAGTAATTAGACCTCCAATAACAACGGTAGCAAGTGGTCTTTGTACTTCGGCACCTGCTGATGTAGAAACGGCCATTGGTAAAAAACCAAGCGCAGCTGCAGCTGCAGTAAGGATTACAGGTCGCAAACGTCCGCGGGTGGCTTTCAGGATTCTTTCTCTCATATCGGTTACTCCTTCCTCTTTAAGCTCCTTAAGGTATTCAATCAAAACGATGCCATTGAGTACTGCTATTCCAAAAAGGGCAATAAAACCAACTCCCGCTGATATGCTGAAAGGCATTCCTCTAATCCACAAGAGGGCAACGCCTCCAACGGTTGCAAGTGGTACAGCAGTGAAAACCATTACAGCTTCTTTAAGAGATTTAAAGGCAAAATGCAGAAATATGAAAATCAGTAAAAGGGCAATAGGTACGGCGAGCATAAGTCTGTTACTTGCATTTTCAAGATTCTTAAACTGTCCGCCATATTCAATACGGTATCCGGCAGGTAAGTCAATATTGGCATTAATGAGCGCCTGAACATCTTCAACTACCGATTGTAAGTCTCGATTTCTAACATTCACACTAACCACAACACGGCGCTGGGTATTATCTCGCGAAATCTTAGCCGGTCCTTCAGTATACTCAATTTGAGCTATATCCTTGAGTCTGATTTGACCATCTCCGCCGGGTAAAGCTATATTGATTTGCTCAATATTTCTGATGTCGTTTCTAAATTCTTCTTCAAAACGAACCACCATATCAAACTGTTTTTCTCCTTCAAAAATGCTGCCTGCTGCCATTCCTCCAAATGCAGCTGAAACATACATGTTTACAGTTTCAATATTTAATCCATAATATGCAATTAACTCACGGTTATAGGTGATCTTAATCTGAGGCAGTCCGACTGTTTTTTCAAGAATTACATCAGAAGCACCGGGAACATCTTCAATCAGTTCTTTGATCTCTTTTGCAGTATTGTTTAGAATATCAAGGTCTTCACCAAATATTTTTATTGCCAGATCAGAGCGAACCCCCGTAATGAGTTCGTTGAAACGCATTTCAATGGGTTGAGTGAACTCATATTCCACATTTGGAATTACACTCAAAGCTTCCTTAAACAATCCTGCAAGTTCTTCTTTACTGTCGGCAGAGACCCATTCACTTTTTGGTTTTAATTTAATGATTACGTCAATTTCCTCCATAGACATAGGGTCAGTTGGAACTTCAGCAGCACCTATTCTGCTTACAATCTGATCAACTTCAGGGAACTCATTAATCAGAATTTGCTCCATCTGTGTGGTATATTCAATTGTTCTCGACAATGAGGTTCCTGTTTTCAGGGCCGGTTGAATAACAAAATCTCCTTCATCAAGAGTAGGTACAAATTCACCTCCCATTCTGGTAAACAGATATCCTGTGCCAATGAGTGAAGCAATTGCCATAGTGAAAATAATCTTTTTATGATCATAAGACCATTTAATTACTGGGCAATACCATTTATACACTCTGTCCATTATGTGTTCAGAGATATTTTTTCGTGTTCTTTTTTCGGGTTTCAGAAATAATGAAGTGGCTACGGGTAGCCATGTGAGACCAAAAAACATCGCTCCAAGCACAGCAAAACTAAATGATAGAGCCATAGGTCGGAACATTTTTCCTTCTACGCCTGTAAGCGATAAAACCGGAATAAAAACCAAAAGAATGATAATTTGTCCGAAAATGGCTGAATTCATCATTTTTGAGGCTCCTTCCAGCGATATTTTGTCCATGATTTGAGACTTATCGCTACTTCCCTGTATTTTATCCTTATTCATCATTATATGTATCATGATGAATTCCACAATGATTACAGCCCCGTCAATAATAATTCCGAAATCAAGTGCACCAAGACTCATCAGGTTGGCATCGATACCAAAAACGTACATCATCGCCAGTGTGAATAATAAGCTCAACGGAATAATTGAGGCAATTACAAGCCCTGACCTAAGGTTACCGAGCAAAATAAGTACAATAATAAATACTATGAGGCAACCCAAAATAAGGTTTTCAAAAACGGTAAAAGATGTTTTTGCAATCAGCTCACTTCGCTCTATAATTGGATTGATATAGACTCCTTCTGGCAGGATTTTCTGAACTTCAGCCACCCTTTCTTTAACAGCAGCAATAACTTTATTGGAGTTGGCATCCTTCAGCATCATGATCTGCCCCATCACTTTTTCACCTTCTCCATTGGCAGTAATGGCTCCAAAACGGTTTGCGTGGCCAAATTGTACTTTTGCTACATCACGGATTCTAACCGGAACGCCATCGATGTTTTTCACTACTACCGCTTCAATGTCTTCGATGCTTTTCAATAAGCCGTCGCCTCTTATAAAGTAACTTTGTTCTTCTTTCTCAATATAGGCACCTCCTGCAATGTCGTTATTGCTTTGCAACGCCACAAAAATGTCACCTATCGTCAGTTCAAATTTTTTGAGTTGCTCAGGATTTACTGCAATTTCGTATTGTTTAAGATATCCACCCCAGGTATTTACTTCAACTACTCCCGGAATTCCACTTAAAGCCCGTTTTACGATCCAGTCCTGAATACTTCTGAGTTCAGTAATAGAATATTTGTCTTCGTATCCTGGTTTAACATCCAATATATATTGATAGATTTCTCCTAAACCGGTACTTATGGGACCCATTTCAGGAGTGCCAAATCCTTCGGGGATATTATCTGACGCCGCACCCAGTTTTTCTGCTATGAGTTGCCGAGGCAGGTATGTATCCATATTTTCTTCAAAAACAATGGTAACAACTGACAACCCAAATTTTGAAATGGAGCGTATTTCTTCAACTCCCGGCAAATTCGCCATTTCCAGTTCTATTGGGTAGGTGATAAATTTTTCCACATCCTGTGTGGCCAGATTCGGACTGGTTGTAATGACTTGTACCTGGTTATTGGTAATATCGGGTACGGCACCCAATGGGATGTTAAAAGCAGAATATAAACCAAAACCTGCAATACTTAATGTAAGCAGTATAATGATGAGCTTATGAGAGATGCTAAATTGTATTATTTTATGCAACATATATTGTAGTTTTAACAAAAATAAACATTAATTACATTGGTAATCAACAATATTGATCTATATCATTATTTAGTCATTTTTCGTATCTTTGAAACAAAAACAATAGGAATATGAAATATCTGATGGTTTGTCATGGTAATATTTGCCGTTCTCCCATGGCAATGGGACTACTTCGTCATAAGCTTGCAAAGCTTGGAAGTGATTCGGAGGTAGATTCATGTGGGTTTGAGCCCTATCATATTGGCGATGCACCGGACAAGAGAGCTCAGAAGATTCTGGCTGAAAAAGGGATCGACATTAGTGGCCATCGAGCAAGATTATTTACAACAGAAGATTTTGATAAATTTGATCACATTTTTGTAATGGATCGTCATAATTTTAAAGATATTTTAGCACAGTCTAGAGGTGATGAGGATATGAAAAAAGTTCAGCTCCTGCTCGATGTGGTATATCCGGGCGAACATCTCGAAGTTCCTGATCCGTATTACGGATTGGAACAGGCATTTCGAACCACGTATGCGCATGTGAGCGGAGCTGCGGAAGAAATCATTGAAACATACGAGAAAAAACAGGATGATCCCGTCTAAAGACGACATTGTAAAAGCACACCAGCGAATTCAATCATATATTCACAGAACTCCTTTGGAGCATTGCGAAAGCATTGACAAAATCTGTGGGGCAAAGATTCACTTTAAGTGCGAAAACCTGCAAAAAGCAGGTGCTTTTAAATCACGTGGTGCTTCAAATGCTGTTTTTAAGTTGATTGAAAGTGGATTTCAGGGTAGGGTGGCCACACATTCATCCGGAAATCATGCCCAGGCACTCAGCCGTGTGGCTAAATACTCAGGAATTCAGGCGCATGTGGTTATGCCTGAAAATTCACTTAAAAGTAAGGTTGATGCAGTAAAAGAATATGAGGCAGATATTACATTTTGTTCACCAACACTTGAAGCACGTGAATCTACTTTAGCCAAAGTGATGTCAGAAGTGGAAGCTGTTGAAATACATCCATACGACAATTACGATATTATTGCCGGTCAGGCGACTGCTGCAAAAGAGATAATCGAAGAATATTCACCGGATATTATTGTCGCACCGGTAGGGGGAGGAGGATTGTTGAGTGGAACAGCATTGGCTTCAAGGTATTTTGGAAACAATGTGAAAGTTTTTGCTGCCGAGCCCGAAATGGCCAATGATGCAAGAAAGTCTTTCGAAAGCCGGACTTTTGTCCCTTCAATAAACCCACAAACCATTGCCGACGGGTTGCGAACATCACTGGGGGAGCTTACTTTTCCGATAATATTGGATCATGTTCACGAAATACTCACCGTTGATGAGGAAAGTATCATAAAGGCCATGCGTTTAATGTGGGAAAGGGCAAAAATTATGGCAGAACCATCGAGTGCTACGGCATTAGCCATTGTAATGAATAATCCGGAGGTTTTTGCAGGAAAAGAAATTGCAGTAATTGTTTCCGGTGGTAATGCCGACCTTAATAATTTGCCATGGACCAAGTGAAGAAACTATATTTGATACCAAGTGATATCGGGCATATTCCTGATGATGGTATTTTCAATAAAGAGCAAAGAGAAATTGTTTTTTCATTAAAGCAATTTATTGTTGAAAAGGCAAAAACAGCACGTCATTTTTTAAAGGAAAGTGGTTTCCCGCATGAAATGCGATCGGTTGAAATGCTGGAATTCAATGAGCATAACAGAGCAGAGAGTATGCCGGAAATAAAACAGTTTTTACAGATATCAGAATCCATAGGTTTGATGTCGGAGGCCGGCTTGCCCTGTGTAGCTGATCCCGGGCACGAAGTAGTGGCATTGGCTCATGAACTCGGTTATGAAATTGTTCCGTTTTATGGCCCTTCCTCCATAATGATGGCTTTGATGGCCAGTGGTTTTTCCGGACAGCAGTTTGTGTTTCACGGCTATTTACCTGCTAAAACACCTCAAAAGCGATCTGCACTGAAGAAACTTGGCCAACGCATGCAGAGGGAAAAATACACTCAGATTTTTATGGAAACACCATATAGGTCAAATGCTATGATTGAAGATATGATTGCGGTACTTCCGGGTGAAACAAAACTGTGTGTGGCTGCAGAGATAAATACACCAGAAGAGTTCATTAAAACAAAGAGCCTGAATCTTTGGTCAAGATCCAGGCCCGATCTGCATAAAAAGAGATGTATCTTTTTACTCGGCTCTTAGTGCTGATGTCCCTGAGGACCGTGCACGTGACCGTGTGATAATTCTTCTTCAGAAGCATCGCGGATTTCCACTACTTTTCCTGAGAAATGCAAGGTTTTACCGGCCATGGGATGATTAAAATCCATGGTGACTGCTTCGTCAGTGATGTTTTTAACCATGCCGTTAAATACACGTCCTTCACCATCCTGGAGGCTAAGAATGCGTCCAACCTGAACGAGTTCGGTATTCATTTTGCCGTCTTGTTGGAATACCTGGCTTGGAATATCTGAGATGTTTTCCTCATTGTATTCACCATAAGCCTCTTCCGGTTTTAGAGTAAAAGCAAAAGTATCATTAACGGCGAGGTCTTTCAAATTATTTTCAAAGCCCGGAATCAGATTTCCATGTCCGAATAAAAATACAAGCGGATTGTCTTCTTTGGTTTCTTCTCTGAATGGTCCGTTTTCATCGTTCTCATTTAACCGATAGGTAACAGATACGACCTTGTTGTTTTCAACTTTCATGTAGGTTTTATTTTGGGTTTATTATTCTTCGTCTTCTTCATCTCCGAAATCTCCGGTGTCGAATTTTTTCAGGAAGCGTTTTTTACTTGCTGTTGAGCCCATTTGATAAGCAAACCGGGGTTGTCCGTTCCCGGATTTGATTTCTCTTTTTGCTGCATCAGTATTAATTATAATGTCGTTCCATTCCTTATTTGATGAAACAACCAGCATTACAGTATTTCTGTACTCGAAATAATACCACTCAGACGGGGATAGTTCTATGTACATGTATAAGCGGTCACCGCCGCGATATTGCCTCATTGCAACTTTGCCCTCCACATAACGGTTAATTTGTACTTCGCCTATACTTGCAATACCGATGTCTCCAACACTAACATAACTTTTGTTCTTTTCATCATATTTCAGCGTCAGATCATTGAATACAAATGTATGTACCAACTCTTCAGGCATTTTTTTGAAATAACCATAGAGTGTTAATTCTGTTTCTGCAGCAGAAGCCTCTTCTTCAGATAAGACTTCACCCAGATATTTCAGGTAATTCTCGCTTTTCACACTGGTGGCTTCCAGCTCCGGATAAGAAGCAAAACTCTCCTGAAGCATTTTTAGGGCATCATCACTAAAATGGAAATCTAGTTCGGAAATGGTGTAGATCATGGTGCTGTCGTTACGCATAAAATGATCGGCACGTCCGTAGTTATTCATTTGCATGCGCCCGAAATTATTTCCAACCGATAATTTGCCCTCTACTTTGGCTTCACATTTAAAGACAGAGTAGCTGTAGTATTTTCCGGGCAGCATAGGTTGTAGTAATTTCTCTTTGGAAGAAACCCTGTATTCGTTCGATCGCTTGTCATAGGTTAAATATCCATACGATGAAGCCAGTTCAGGATCGCCTCCATAGTATTTTCTGTTGAACAGTGTTGCATATACTCCAACCGAATCACTTGAAAAGTATAATCCGCAGAAAATCTGATCACCGTTTGTATTGAGTGGTTGTTCGGGAACGGGAATATAAATCTCGTATGGATCTATGTAGGAGTTAAACTGAAGCCATTGATGCGGTAAAGTATCGCAATTGTGATGTACGCGTGCACCACCATCGAAGTTGAGAAATTCCTGAGATGCAACAAGGTTCACATTGCCATAAAAATCGAAATACGGACTAAGGGTAAACCCGGCAGAATCATTTATAAAGGTCTGCCCCCTCGTTTGCAGAGTGGAGTCTACTTTAATCTCGCTGAAGTAGATTCTTTGTATACCCTCCATCTCATCTATGAAGTCGTAAAAACCGTCGGAGACATAGCTGTTGGCACCGTGAATATATACCTTGCAATTAGAGATTGCATGATATTTAGTAGTTGTATTGGCAAGAATCTGAGCATTCTCGAGTGGCAGCATTTCAGCCTTTTTCAGAATGGTTACATCTCCGTCACCCGGGTAAATTGCAGCATCAGCTACTTTAATGATTTTTACATCATAGGCCTGAATAATTTTGTCTTTTAAACTGTATTTCGCCCTTGAGGATCTGAATCGCAGGGAGTCCTGACCCGGGTGAGTGCTAATAAATTCGGAGCCGGCAAGGTCAATATCGGCCAGTTCGCGAATGTCCATATCGTCAATTCCGGGAATATTTTTGGAGTTGTTTTGCAGCTCTATTTCATCACGATCCATAAACCAATCAAACTGATCCATATAGCAGATATACATGTTTACAGGGAACTCCACCAATGAAGTTCCACCATTGGATTTGAATTCTCCCTTGCGCTGATCAAAATCCACATGACCTTTATAGTTTTTGGTGTTAAATGCCAGCTCTTCATCTTCCATTGTTTTTAAACTAAAATCGCAGGTGTCAGTGTCAAAGGTTCTGTTATTGAAAGTGTATTTTTTAGCTTCCATGATTGCATTGCGGAATTCCATTACTCCACTTCCGGTCATTCCATCAGGTGTGATATTAATTACTCCGTTCAGTTCACTGTCTTCAGCATACATTCTGGCCGGTGTATCCGTTGTTTTGACTGATAAAACATCGTTGTAGGGGTGCCATTCCTGATCTACATTTTTAGCAGTTACTGGTGGATATTCTACCCCCCCTTTTTGTTCATGAACTACATATTCGTCCACGTGCGAGGTCATATAATCCGGGAAAAACAGAAAGTTATCTGATTTACTTTCAGAAGAAAGATATTCAAGTGTTCCATCGCCGATAAGACCTTCATTTGACAGGCTGATTATATCTGTGAATTTTCCCTTACCACCATATGCAGGATATCCGTCAGGTCCTGTATTCCTGATGAAGCCAAGTGAGTAATCTTCCATCACTTTCAATGGTTGATCTATATCGGGAAATATGCCTGCAGATGCCAGATAGCCCTCAAATTCAAGACCTTCGGTAGAAAAGTTATCAAGACTGTCCATGGAAAACGGATCAATCCGGTAAAAGAAATTATCTCTCGGGTATTTACCGGGGTAATCTGAGTTTCTGTCGTAATAAACAAAGGAGTATTTTTTTGAGTTGAAAATTGGATATTCTGTATAAGGTTTTAATCCTGATTTATTATTAGGATGATCAATTAGAATATCACCGCTGAGGTCTTCTACAACACTTTTTACCTTAATGTATTCATAATATCCATAATCGTTAGGCGTGCGGCTTTTTACCTTAAAAGTCATGGAGTCGATTATGGGCAGATTTAGTTTAAATTTATCGTACTCAAAGTCGAAGTTTTTTCCGTGATAATCAAACAAACCTGCGTGTACACGTCCTGAAAAAGTAAAATCACGATTACGTTGCATAACGATTTCCTGCTCTTCGGGGTAGATGTATACATTCTGGGAATCACTTAAAAAGATTCGTGAAATACCACGCATTTTCAAATCATAATTCAACAGACTCAGAGTGGCATTATCTTCTTTTTCAATCACCGACCAAAACTGCAATACATCGTAATCGCTGTTTGCTGCTTTGCATGAAATATACTCGAAGGTCTTATCCTTCACTGTAATCATGTCGGTGCTGAGGTTGTAATGAACAAATCCCTGTATGGCCAGATTTACAATGGTTGCCCGAAGATTCTCAATCTGAATACGTCGGTATCCTGCAAATTCTTCCATCGAGAACATGCGTGAGCCCTTGATTTTTGAGAATCTTTTCAGGTGAGTTAATGGATCTACATCGTCTATTCCCCGAATCTTTTCAAAGCGCCCTTCACTGTAGTAGTTCATTGATTCAAAGAGTGCTTCACTGGATGAGCCCGGACCTCTGATCATTGAAAAGTCCATTTTGGGTTCATCCATTTGCCAGTAAAGAGCCTCAAAGAACATTTCAATTCTGTGATACGAATTGAAGAACGGGCTTTGAGCCAGCCCTTCATTCAGTCTGACAAAAGATAATTCTCTGAGTGAATCAAGATATTTCATTGTGAGCCCCGGATGGAAAATGGAGTCACCTTCGAATAAGATACTGACAGATGCTCTTTCGCTGTTAACCCTGTCTTTCCTGATGGCAAAACTTTTTGATCTCGAGATTAGAAATGGTGCTCCGTCTTTGTAGAAAGTGAGGATAGCATCATAAATCTCATCACCGTAACCAATGAGTTTTGGCCCTTTCATTCGGAAACCACCCTCAAAGTCAACATCTTTATAGATGTTTTTAATTTCATGGCGTTTGTCGTATGAATTGAACTCTGGATAAAGAGCTTTGTCTCCTGTCCTGTTGGCTAAGACCTTTTCTTCGAGATGTCCCAGCAGAGCCATGTCGCCAAAATATTCCCTGTTATAGAAATTCACCGAATCCACTTCAAAGCGCCGGCTCTTGAGATCTAATGTGTAATATCCGAATTCTGCATACACGTCTTCGGGTTTAAATCCTGCACGTGACCAGTCTACTTTCCCTTTGTCTCCAATCCATTTTTTACTTAAGGGATAGTATTTTCCGCTTGTATTATAGATTACAGCACTGTCGTTATTGGCGTAGCAATATAGTGTTAAAGCCGGAAATGTTACTACCGGCTCATCTTCAAAATCAAATTTGTAATTATTATTACTGGCCTGCCATACCGTTGTTGTCGACTTATAAAGATAATTCCCAAGAAAAAGACTGTCGGAAGTGCCGAGGAATTTCAGGAATTTATTACTGGTAGATTCCTCCATGAGAGAACTTAATGTAGAATGCCATGCATCGAAGGCTGTTGGCATTTTATTGCTTTCATGCAGATTCATGAGGCTGATCATATAATTCATGAAATGCGGATATGCCCTCATTTTTTCCTTGAGCATCTGGTTGCAGTTGGCAATTACTGTAGTTTTTTGTTTAGTGTCAAGCACAGAATTCCAGAAAGGAGTAAAAGTTTCCAGCATAAATGCTTCGCCTTCTTTTCTCTGAGTTTTATTCTCTAGTTCAGAATAAATGGATGTCATTTCAGGCAGGAATTTATTTGGGTCCTCTGAAAACTCCTTTATCTGTGCTTTCGTCAGCCCCGAAAACACAAGAATTATGAAAAATGTTGCAAAAAATCTCATATTCTAAAGTCCTTCTTTAATGAATTTAGCTGCAATCCAGCCATCTTTTTCTTTGTACTTCTCAAAATTCAGTCCGTTCTCAAAACAAACTTTTTTGATATCGGGAAGATCTTTCTGATAAAATCCACTTAGAAACAATAATCCTCCGGGGTCCAGTGTTTTAGAATACTCCGGTATTTCCATAAGGATTACATTTTTGTGAATATTGGCCAGAAAAACATCACATTTTTTATCTTTTATGAGCTCAGTTTCCCCAAGCATGACAATATCATCGGTATTGATGTTTCTTCTAAAATTCTCATTGGCATTTTCAACAGCCCACAGGTCATTATCGTAGGCAAAAATATTGGAGGCGCCTTTCATATATGCAAAAATGGCAAGAATGCCTGTTCCGCAACCTGCATCAATTACTGTTTTGTTTTTGAGTTCTTCTTCCAGTAAAAATTCCAGCATGCCTGCTGTTGTGCCATGATGAGCTGTGCCAAAGCTCATTTTGGGCTCAATCAGAATGGAATATGGATAGGATTTATCTTTGGGGTGGAAAGGTGCATAAACATATATTTGTCCGCTAACCAGAGCCGGTTCAAAGTTTTTTTCCCATTCTTCGTTCCAGTTTTTAGCTTCAAGCTCTGAAACGGAATATTCAGGAGAATTGATTCCAAAGTTTTCTTTTAATAAACTATCCGTATTAAGTTTCTTTAACTCTTCAGCCCCTATAAAAGCATGCAAAACATCTTCATCCTGCCAGAATGAATCGAAACCTGCGTCACTCAGTAAAGCAATGAGTTTATCTTCATCTGATTTTATACTAGCTATGGAGAAACTCACCTGTATGGTTTTGCTGTTTTGCATTAAGAAAGGCTGTTTTTAAGAATCATATGAAGTGCTTCGGGCTTTAGGGAGGCACCCCCTATTAAGCCGCCGTCAATATCATTTTGTTCAAATAACCCGGCTGAGTTTTCAGGGGAAACAGAACCACCATATAGAATTCTCAAATCAGCAGCAAAGTCTTTTCCGGCTTCATCAGTAAAAAGCTGCCTGATAAATGCATGCATTTCCTGTGCTTCTTCAGGACTAGCATTCACACCTGTACCTATGGCCCAAACAGGTTCATAGGCAATAATGATATTTGAATATACAGTTTTGTCGAGAGAGAGGACAGAATCCATAATCTGGTTTCTGACCACATTAAAATGATTTCCGTTATTACGCTCTTCAAGTGTTTCCCCACAGCAAAATACCGGAGTGATTTTGTTTTCGCTAAGTCTGATCAGTTTTTCCCGTAATTGATCATGAGTTTCATTATGATATTTCCTTCTCTCTGAATGGCCTATTATGCAATGTGTGATACCAATACTACTGAGCATGGCGGCAGAAACTTCGCCTGTGTAAGCTCCCTTTTCATGCTCACTCACATCCTGAGCTCCAATAATTATTGCATTTTCATTAAACAGGGTTTTTAATTTGTCAAGGTAAATATTGGGTGCAAAAATCATCACATCACTTTGTTTTAACTCTTTTGCTTTTGCCAGGGATAAGAAGTTTTCGGCAAAGTCATGCACTTCCTTCAGCGTTTTATTCAATTTCCAGTTTCCTGCAACTACTTTTTTTCTCATAAGAAAATCCTGTTTTTCAATGTTCGAAAATACGAATAATTATTGAATTAACGAATATATGCGGGGTTTCGTATCTTCTGATTTATAAGTGATGAGTTATGAATTTTGCAAAGTCAAATTGAACAAGTATGAAGCTAAAACTTAAAAGTTTTTTGTATTTGCTATTTATTACATACAAATTCTCAGTCTTTCTCTTCTCAGATCTAATTTCTGACTTTTTACTTTTCTCCTTTTTCAATTTGACTTTTTAAAAAGCCTTGACTTGATTCCCCATTTATGAAAACGATATTTAAAAGCTGTGCCCAGAACTCCAAAACCATATTTCATACTGCGTCTGAAATTTATGGATGAAGCTTCCTCGAAGTATTTTGTAGGGCACGTAATTTCAGCAATTTCATATCCCTCCATGAAAATCTGAGCTATCATTTGATTGTCAAATACAAAATCATCAGAATTATTATGGTAGGGAATATTATTTAAAACTTCTGCAGAAAACGCACGATATCCTGTATGATACTCAGATAGCTTTTGTCTGAGGATTATATTTTCGGTAAATGTGAGCAATCGGTTGAAGAAATATTTGTACAAAGGCATACCTCCTTTTCGGGCACCTCTCCCCAGGATTCTGGAACCAAATACAACAGGGTAAACATCGTTGGCAATAAGATGAATCATTGATGCAGCAAGCTTCGGAGTATATTGATAATCAGGATGTAGCATAACTACGATGTCGGCTCCAATTTCAAGTGCTTTATCGTAACATGATTTCTGATTGCCACCATACCCTTTATTATTTTCATGGGAGATAATATGTTTTATGCCTAACTTTTTGGCAATGCCAACAGTATTATCAACACTGCAGTCATCAACTAGTATAACTTCATCTACAATATCATGAGGGATCTCGTTATAAGTAATCTCAATGGTCTTTTCAGCATTGTAGGCAGGAAAAACGACTGCAACTTTCTTGTTGTTTATCATCGGTTAGACTTTGTGCAAAATTAATATTAATGGTTTCATTGACCAAATTCTTTGGTTTTACATTAAAATAATTGCGTTTAATTCATAAAAACTGTTTTTTTATTGCAATTTTTTCTATTTTTACAGCAGAATCAAAAAATGTGACTGTGGTTAAGGAAAAGGTAAATCCGCGGATTAAAGAAGATAAAAAGAGTGTGCAAATGAGTAAACTCATTCTTTTTAACGATGATGTGAATACTTTTGATCATGTAATTGAATCACTGATTGAAGTTTGCGGACATACAGAGGAGCAGGCAGAGCAATGTGCCCTGGTTGCACATTTGAAAGGAAAATGCACCGTTAAATCAGGTAGTAAGGATGATCTTCTGCCTCGTATGAAAAGCCTCCATGATCGTATGTTGAACTCAATCATTTCCTCCTAATATGCGAAAACTACACCTGGTATTATTTTTAACAGCCCTCATAATCGGACAATCCTGTTCCAAGGTGCCTGTTACCGGCCGAAAGCAGTTTCGTATGCTGCCTCAGAAACTAATTCTGGGAATGAGTCTTACAAATTATCAGGATTTTCTTTCTTCTAATACTGTTGTTCCCGCCACCGATGAACGAACCAAACTTGTACGAAAAGTGGGTTCCAATCTGCAAACTGCAGTAACAAATTATCTTCATAAAAACGGGTATTCCAAACGCCTGAAAGGGTTTAGCTGGCAATATAATCTTGTACAGAACAGTACAGTAAATGCCTGGTGTATGCCTGGTGGGCGTATTGTGGTTTACAGTGGATTATTACCCATTACCGAGACTGAAGCCGGTCTTGCTACAGTTATGTCTCATGAAATTGCACATGCGGTAGCCCGTCATGGTAATGAGAGAATGAGTCAGCAGCTGGCTTTGATTTTAGGTGGTGTTACTCTTGCAGTTGCACTTAATGATCATCCGGAGGAAACACGAAATATCTTTCTTGCGGTGTATGGTGTTGGTGGCACACTGGGTGCACTTGCCTATTCGAGAAAACATGAATATGAAGCTGATAAGATAGGGATGGTTTTTATGGCTTTGGCCGGATATGATCCTTCTGAGGCTGTGAAATTCTGGGAAAGAATGGCGGCTCATAGCGGCCCGTCAATTCCTCAGTTTTTAAGTACTCATCCCAGTGATGAGAACAGGGTAAAGGCTATGAAAGAGTTTTTGCCCACTGCAATGCAATATTATAAAAAGAACTAAATATGAGCTGGACTATAATTATTACTTTGATTGCCGTTGGAATTGTTCTGGTATTACTGGAAATATTTCTGATTCCTGGTTTTATCAGTGGTGTGCTTGGTATGATTGCCATTATTGTTGGTGTTTATCAGGCCTATAAAACTTACGGCGCAACAAGCGGGCATATAACATTGAGTATTGCTGTAGCCTTTGTTGTTCTATTGATGATATTATTGTTCAGATCCGGCACCTGGAGGCGGGTTTCACTTGGCGATTCTATAGATAGTAGAGTTAATGTGATAGAAGAAGATAAAGTAAAGAAAGGGGATACCGGTCAGGTTATTGCCCGTTTACAGCCCGCAGGAAAAGCCGAAATTAATGGTGATATATACGAAGTGCACAGTATGACGGGTATCATCGAAGTAGGAACAGAAGTTTCAGTCTCCAAAGTGGAAGGCTATAGAATATTTGTAAAACCCTTAAAATCATAAGTTTATGACACTTGACACATTGTTGACATTCCTAAAAGTCAGCTCTTCTCAAATCGGAATTTATTTTGCGATTGGAATTGGTGGCCTCATTGGCTTGTTGTTTATCTTTTATCTCGTACCTGTTGGACTTTGGTTTACTGCCTTGCTCTCAGGTGTACGTGTATCGCTGATTCAGTTGATATTCATGAGATGGCGTAAAGTTCCGCCAAAAGTTATTGTACGCGCAATGATTACCTCACACAAAGCCGGCCTCAAGCTGGGTAGAAACGAGCTCGAAGCTCACTATCTTGCCGGTGGACATGTGCAAATGGTAGTTAATGCTCTTATTAGTGCTGATAAGGCAAATATTCCACTCGACTTTAAAGCTGCAACAGCCATTGACCTTGCTGGTCGCGACGTTTTTGAAGCTGTTCAGATGAGTGTAAACCCAAAAGTTATCAATACTCCACCCGTTACTGCGGTTGCGAAAGATGGTATTCAGCTTGTGGCTAAAGCCCGTGTAACTGTTCGTGCAAGTATCCGCCAGTTGGTTGGGGGTGCCGGTGAAGAAACTGTC
>PKSX01000029.1 GCA_002869435.1 Marinilabiliales bacterium
AAATGATCAAGGTATTCTCACTGTTGGTTGGGATAACCTGGCAATTAACCGTTCATACGGATTTGAATTGGGATCAAATCTGAACATAAGCAAAATGCTTTCGGCAAACCTTGCAGCATCTGCATTTGGCTTGCATAGTGAAGGCTACCTCGCTAATACAGACCTAAATTTTGATGTGTTTTCATGGACTGTTCGCGGTATGTTTAATATTAAAGCCACCCCAAATACCAGCTTTCAGATCAGCGGCTTTTTTAATAGCGGCGCCAAAGAACAGCAGGGAATCAGAAACGATCAGGGTATGATCAGCATGAGTCTGCGTCAAGACTTCATGAAAAAGCAGCTAAGTCTAACCTTCAATTTTCAGGATGTATTTAATCTTTTCAAATGGGAATACGATATTACTGAGCCTACCTATACAACAAAGATGAGCTTTATTCCACCCTATCCGCAGTTGTCGCTGGCATTGTCGTACAGAATAAACAATTATAAACCCTCAAAAAACAATAACGATACTTATGGTCCCGGAATGGGAATGTAGGTGCATTTCTTATAATGATTGGTTGGTTAAAGCCGAAGCGAGAGCTTCGGCTTTTCTTTTTCGTATAAGTATATATTTGTTTCATCGATTATAGTGTGAAAATAATAACACATCGGGTATATTTGTAAAACTCAATCAAAAGAAAAATCATGAGCAAAAAAAGAAAGAACATTATTGGATGGTACATCATCGGAAGTGCGATTATTTGGGGAGCAACAATTCTGGGAGGAGCATTAATTCTTAAAGAAAATTTCAAACAGGTTTCCGTCATTTTTAGTAGCGCAGCTGCTATTCATTTGATTATAATTTGGGTGCCATTGGCTGCACAATTGAAAAAGCAGAGAGAAGAAGCAAATAAATAAACAAATATATTTCTTATAATGATTGGTTGGTTAAAGCCGGGGTGAAAGCTTCGGCTTTTCTTTTACATATCGGGCACCGGCCTTCTGCGTCCGCAAGGCCTTGTGCAATTGGCACAATTACCATTACAGGGAGCTACTATGCGCTCATTCACATCCCTGTCAATGTCAATTCTCCCAAGCAATGTAAATCGTGAGAATTCACTCCATGAAGAAAACTCACCATTTCCTCTTATTGAGCGAACTTTCCAGAAAACCACACCACGCATAAGCCCTTCTCCGTTAAATGTAAAAAGAGTGTCTGAACACTTAAATGTAGTTGTGGAATCAGAGAAATCAACGTTTCTTGAAACCAAGACTTCATATTGCATACAAGTATCCACAGAGGTCCATTTAAGCTGAATTAAATTCTCATATGTTGAGAAATCATAAACTGGAGAAATAAGCATGGGGCTGTCTGCCGGCAATATGGGGACATCTTCAAATGGCTGATCTGATATGAGATTTAAAGAAGACTCTGCATTGGCATCGTGCATACTGCAATCGCAAAAAGCGGTTAAAACAAAAACCGCGGCAATTATGCCTGTAATAGGGAGTAGTATTTTTCTCATGATCCAAATTTTCATTAAAGATGAAGAACTTTGTGTTTTCCACAAAAACATTGCCAAGAAAATTAATACAAATTCTGTATTTTTGCAATTCCGGCCCTATAGTTCAAGGGATAGAATGGAAGTTTCCTAAACTTTAGATCCAGGTTCGAGTCCTGGTAGGGCTACAAAAACAGAGTGAAAGTGTGTGCGAGAGCGAACATTTTCACTCTTGTTTTTTCTTCGCACCCACACTCGAACCACCGTGAGAGCGAGAAATACGTTCTCTTTTTTTCTACACAATCTTCAAATGATAATGATCAATAACCAAAAACACGGCTACTACCCCCAGGGCCAGAAAAGCCAGCCAGATCAACTTAATAAGAACCGGAGTATTCTTGAATTTGTATTTTAAATATTGCCATGAATCAAGTTCTCCGGCATGTGCTCCGGGAAAGAGGGTGAAAGCAAGCCCGAGAAAAAAAGTAATTATTCCCACAATAAGAAATTTTGGAAAATAATAGTTTTGATATTGGTATAAATACCAGTTGGCGGCTACGAAAATGATACCCACAACCAATAGCCCAATACCTAATCCATATTTTTTTGGTGCTTTCGCCATTTTTCTTGTAAAAATAATAAATGAAATTGTTAAACGTTTATTTTAACACGAACGAAAAACAAAGGTTATGAGATTCAGGACAGGGTATTTTTTATTTCTATTGGCTTTGGCTGTGGTTTTTGGGGCAGCTGTTAATAAGAAAAAGTTTAAGGTGAAAGAGCCAAAAGGCTTTGCATTTGTTCCCATGGGAACGGTAATGTATGATGAGGACACTATGTCGGTACAGGCATTTTTTATGCAAACGACAGAGGTAACCAATATTCAGTATCGTACTTTTCTTAATGATCTGAAAGCAAAAGGTGATATGGAGGCTTATGAAAAAGCCATGGTTGATAGTACAAAGTGGAGATTACCAAATGCATACCAGGAGCCCATGGTTACGTATTATTTCAGACACCCGGCCTATGACCAATATCCTGTTGTAAATGTATCTCGCGAGGGGGCTGAGCTATATTGCAAATGGCTTTCCGATAAATACAAAGAAGAAAATCCTGATGTATGCTGCGATTTTCGTTTACCATATCGTGCAGAATGGATAATGGCCGCAAGGGGAGGCTACCTCAATAGCCCATATCCGTGGGGAGGACCATACTTGCGAAACAGTAAGGGTTCTTATATGTGCAATTTTAATCCTCTGGGAGCAGAAAACATTCATAAAAACCAAGAAACTGGTGAGTATGAGATTGTTTCAGCAGAAACAAACGGCTATATTGAAGATGGAGCATTAAGCACAATGATAGTTGGACATTATAAGCCTAATGAATATGGCTTGTTTGACATGAGTGGAAATGTTGCGGAAATGGTTCAGGAAGACGGCATTTGTGTTGGCGGATCATGGAAATCACCCGGGTATGATGTTCAGGTGGAATCCGTTGTGAAATTCACAGAAGCAAACCCAATGGTAGGTTTCAGACCGGTAATGACATATCTGGGGCGGTGACATGTTTTTTGAATAATTGCATTAATAGTAAAATATTATTTTTTTATCTGTTTAATAGGCGTATATTTGTATAGATAAAAATTGTTTTACTAAAATTAATGAATTATGAAAAAACTCTCTGCTCTTGTTCTTTTGTTTATAAGTGTATTTGTGTATGCACAAACTGACACATTAATTTGGAGTCCAAGTGCCACATTTCCGGACATTTCAACTGCCGGCCAGTACAATGAATCAGTTGTTGTCGGCGACACTTTATATGCACATATAACTGCTGCCGGTGGAGCATCAACAACCATTGATAAATATGTAATTAATGATCCTTTGTTAGGTGGCGGAACCTGGATTACGGGTGAAACACCTTTGCCAACAGCATTAGTTGGAGGCTTTATGGTTGAATGTGGTGGCATGATTTATTACATTGGTGGTAGTGGCACTGGTGTTACTACTGCAGGAGATGCAGTATATTGCTATGATCCTTCAACAGGTGTCTGGACAACAAAAGCGTCCATGCCAACACCATTGTCAGGACATGGTGCAGTTGCTTGGGGGGATAGTGTGATTTTTGTTATGGGTGGTCCCTGGTCAACCTCAACAACAACTAACCTTGAAGTATATTATTACAGAGTGGGATCAGACACCTGGGGCACTAATACAGGTACATCGGGGCTTCCAAGTGGTGCGGGTCGAAGAGCTTTCGCAATTGGAATTGACGGCAATAGTATTATTATTGCCGGTGGATATGCCGGACAGTATATTCACAGTGCATATGTTGGTACTATCGGAACAGATGCTACAGATATTACTTGGGCACAAATTAATGATTTCCCCGGAGCTGTTGGCTTAAGTCGTCCCGGAGGAACAGCTATTGACGGAAACTTCTTCCTTGTTGGAGGTGAAAAAGATGGTGGTGGATATGGAGATACAACCCATGTATACAACTTCGCATCGGGAACCTGGCTTTATAGCTTCCCCGGAAAACCAACAGGTGTGTCAAACATCTTTAATTCGGTATCTGCGAAAATGCTGGCAAATGACACAGTGGCAATATTTGTTCCCGGTGGATATAACGGAGCAGGTATTGCTGGATTTGAAGTTGCAAAATTCTATGATCCAAACAG
>PKSX01000167.1 GCA_002869435.1 Marinilabiliales bacterium
ACCAATAAAATCGTAGTGATTTCCAATAATATCTATATTGGTTAATGCTGCGCTAAACACGCCGCTGCCACCGTTCCACAAAACCCCAAGCACAATTTGCCCTACATTGGTGTTGTATGGCAAAGGAAAATACTGGTCAATATCAATGATCATCACAGAACTTTCCGGATTTTCGCTATAGCCCGAAAGAAGGTATACATTTGGTGGGGTTTCGCCTTTTTCAAGAACAGCGTAGATCACCGAGGTGCAATAGGCAATGGCATTGCACACCTGAAAGCCATGCACCAAAGGCACCAGCTCAGGATCCTGATTATGCTCGTCTATTCTGCGGCACGAATCGGATCCGAGAATGATAATTCCGGCAAGAAGAAAAAGAAAAACTCTTTTCACGTCTTAGGTCTTGATTTTCAAAGATATGAAATATTGGGGTGGGATGCAAGGGCAGTGGCAAAACCTTCAAGGTTTTCGCTGCGATTGAACCGGTATCAAACCTTGAAGGTTTGAGCGGTAGCGGGTGCTGCATGAATATTGTACCAAAAACTTTATAAACCTCTAAGGTTTTTATACCTTTGTAAAAAAATAAATCCATGCTCACACTGGCATTATTACGAGAGAAGACTGAAGACGTGAAAAAAGGACTGGCGGTGAAGAATTTCAACCAGCCGGAACTGGTAGATGAGATCATTAAACTAGACGACGACCGCAAAGCTTTACAGCGCGACCGCGATGAGGCACAAATGCAAATGAATAAAGCGTCGAAAGAAATTGGAGCAGCATTTAAAAGCGGAGATAAAGCCAAAGCCGAAGAACTGAAAGCTGAAACAGCAAAGCTGAAAGAAGACATCAAAGCATTAAGTGAAAAACATGATGCTGCACTCGAAGCTATGAATAAGAAGCTCATCCTGCTGCCAAATATGCCTCACTCTTCTGTAAAACCCGGTAAAAGCGAGGAAGACAACGAAAATATTCATCAGGAAGGCGAAATTCCCGAGTTTTCATTTAAAGCATTGCCACATTGGGAAATCACTGAACGCCACGATATCATCGATTTTGAACTCGGAAATAAAATAACCGGAGCCGGTTTTCCGGTGTACAAAGGCAAAGGAGCTAAATTGCAAC
Organism: Marinilabiliales bacterium; assembly: GCA_002869435.1. Taxonomy (GTDB): domain Bacteria; phylum Bacteroidota; class Bacteroidia; order Bacteroidales; family DTU049; genus BM518. Next base: position 1,120 of record PKSX01000167.1, read on the forward strand.
GCGCTTTAATCAGTTTCTTTTTGGATCGTGCCACAGAAGCCGGATATTTGGAAATTCAGCCCCCTCTTGTTATCAACGAAGACAGTGGATACGGAACCGGACAACTGCCCGACAAAGACGGCCAGATGTATGCCATTCCGGAAGATAAGTTGTTTTTAATTCCAACTGCTGAGGTACCGGTAACCAATATTTACCGTAATGTGATGCTGAAAGAGGATGAACTTCCGAAGAAGAATACTGCATACAGCGCCTGCTTCCGCCGTGAAGCGGGTTCATACGGTAAAGATGTTCGCGGACTTAACCGCCTTCACCAGTTTGACAAAGTAGAGATTGTTCAAATCGTTCATCCCGAAAAATCATATGAAGTGCTTGAAGAAATGCGCGAGCATGTGGCCGGTTTATTACGTGAGTTGAAACTTCCTTTCAGAATTCTTCGTCTTTGTGGCGGCGATACCAGCTTTACAGCTGCACTGACATACGATTTTGAGGTATTCAGTGCTGCGCAAAAGCGCTGGCTCGAAGTTAGTTCAGTTTCCAATTTCGAAAGTTTTCAGGCCAATCGTATGAAGCTTCGCTTTAAAGACAAAGAGGGCAATACTTCATTGCTTCACACGTTAAACGGTAGCGCTCTGGCTCTGCCAAGGATATTAGCCTCTCTTCTTGAGAATTATCAGACAGAATCCGGTGTTATTATCCCTGAAGTATTGATACCATATACCCGATTTGATGAAATCTAAAAAATGAACCATTCAAAAGTATATACCATGAGATATCTGACTATAATAGTTTTCTTTGCTCTTGCCCTGGCTTCATGTAAACCGGCTTTTGTGCGGAAAGGATTAAAGGAAATTAAAGGTGAGCGCGAACGACTGATGGAAAACTACGATCATTTTACGAGTCTTGATACTGCACAGGTTAGAGGAGTCTGGAAAAGCTATTTCAGTAAGATTGACAGCATCAATACATATTTCAACGATCAGTACAGTGATGGAGCATGGAAGCTAATGACTGCTTTTGGTCAGATAAAAGGTTCCCTAAAGGGATATGTAGAAGGTGCTGATAATGTTAACGACTCATATATTTACTCGTTACAGCAACTGGCCGACCTTGAAAGGGACCTTAAAGGTAAACTCATCAGTAAGGAACAGTATTTGATATACATGAAATCGGAAAAAAATGCCAATGATAAACTGATCGTAAAAAGCAAGATGATTGTGGATAATGCTTCACGGGGCATAAATCAGTACAATGAATTGAGCCCGAAGATCGACAGTTTGATAATTGTGTTTAAATCCGGACTTGAATGAGAATAGTTTTTGCAGCTTTTTTTACTTTTTTACTGTGGACATCTGTGTTTTCGCAGGAAGATGAGATGCTTGCACTGGAATATATGTCTTTGGGGGAGTATGATAAAGCTGCAGAGTTGTATGAAGATATCTACAAAAGAAAGGCGAAAGACACTTATGTGTACGACAATTATCTCAAATGCCTGATTGAGATCAAAGATTGGAAAACCGCAGAAAAAATCACCTCAAAAAAAGCAAAATCTGAGCCCGATATTCCCCGTTTTCAGGTAGATTATGGCTACGTTCTATTATTGCAGGATAAAACACGTGCCGCTGAAAAAGAATTCGAAGCTGCCATTGATAAGGTAAAATACAATGAAACTCTTGTGGTGGATCTGGCTGCTGCTTTTGAGGTTCGGGAACTAAGTGAATGGACACTCAAGACACTGGAAGAAGGGAAGGAGCAGAACCCGAACTCCACCATGCTGGTGTATAATTTAGCTCAACTCCATTATAAGTACCGGCGATATGAAGCCATGTATAATGAGTATTTTACACTGCTTGAAAACCCGATGTACAGTGTTGAGGATCTTGAAAAGGTACTGCAGGATGTAATCATGGAAGATACAGACGGGGAGGCTTCGGAGATTTTCCGCACCATGGTTCTGAGAAAGCTTCAGAAAGATCCGAAGAGTTACGATTATACAAAACTTCTGATATGGTACTATTCCCAGATGCTTGAGTTTGACAAAGCGGTAATTCAGGCACAGGCATATGAGCGCAGAACCAAAGGTGATGGTGAAATGCTTTATGATCTTGCCGTAGTTTGTATCTCGAACGAAGCATGGCTGTCGGCTGAAACAGCTTTGCAGCATATTATCGATATGGGTGATGAAACCCCGTATTATTACGAAGCTACACAGAAAATGCTGGAGGTGAAATACGAAAAACTAACTTCCAATCCAGAAAGTTCGCGCGAAAGCCTGGAAGAACTTGCACTCGAACTCAGAATAGCCGTACAGGAATCTCAATACAGGGGAAATCGATTTGAGCTTGTGATGATTTTATCTACACTCGAGTCGTATTATCTTGGTGAAACCGATAAAGCCATTGACCGCTTGCAGAAAATACTGAATACAGGTGGCTATGAGCCCCTCGAATATGCCAAGGCTAAACTCTTGCTGGGAGATGTTATGATCGTTTACGGAGATGTGTGGGAGGCTTCATTACTGTACTCACAGGTGGAAAAGGCCATGAAACACGATACCATTGGCTTTTATGCAAAATATAAAAATGCAAGGCTTTATTATTTCCTGGGTGAGTTTGGCTATGCAGCTGCTTTGCTCGATATTTTGCGGGGAGCTACCTCAAAACTAATTGCCAATGATGCCATGCGCCTGAGCCTGATCATTCAGGATAATGTTGATTACGACTCTTCTTACGTGCCACTCGAGTATTTTGCCCGTGCAGAAATGCAGTTTTTTGCCATGAAATATGATGAGGCAATACTTACACTTGATACCATATTGCTTACTCATCCCGGTCATCCGATTATTGATGAGGCCATATTTAAGAAGGCAGAAATTTATACCCGTTTGAAACAATATGAGAAAGCAATAGAAATGTATCGCGAGATACTTGCTTCTCATTATGATGATGTTTTGGGTGATAATGCCGTGATGAATCTTGCACGTATTTACGAATACCAGCTTGGTGATACGGAAAAAGCGCAGGAGTATTATCTGCAGCTGATTCTTGATTTTCCGGGATCGATCTTTGTGGAAGAGGCCCGAAAACATTACCGGAGTTTACGCGGAGACAATCTCAATTAATATGCAACCGGTACGTGCCAAAAAATCTTTCGGACAGCATTTTCTCAACGACAGAAACATTGCTAAAAAGATTGTAGACGGTCTTCAACGGAAAGATATGTATGTTACCATTGTGGAAATCGGTCCCGGGACAGGTGCACTGACACAGTTTCTGAAGGATTTTGAGCATAAACTTATATTGGTGGATGCGGACCGTGAATCGATAGAGTTTTTGCAAAAAGAATATGCAGATGAGAGAATCAGCATCATGCAGAAGGATGTATTGAAAATGCAGATTTCTGAGCTGACTGATAAGCCTGTTGGCCTGATTGGGAATATGCCATACAATATTTCAGGTCCGCTTCTGTTTATGGCTCTGGAGCAACGCGAAATGATTACTGAATGGGTGGGTATGCTGCAAAAGGAAGTGGTGGATCGTGTGGTGGCCAAACCAAGAACCAAGGAATATGGAATTCTGAGCGTTTTGCTACAGGCTTATTTTCATTGCGAATTGCTGTTTAAAGTGCCGCCTCAGGTTTTTACCCCGCCGCCAAAAGTACATTCGGCTGTGCTTCGCCTGGTGCCCAAAACCGAAAATCTGCCCGATTGTGAGTATGTTGTTTTAAAAAACATTGTAAAAACCGCTTTCAATCAGCGCCGCAAAACCATGCGCAATTCGCTGAAATCACTTTTTCCTACTGAAAAACTGCAAAACGAATTCTTTACAAAGCGCCCTGAAGAACTAAGCTGGGAGGAGTTTGCGGAGTTGGCGAAAGAATAATAAATTCATCAAGGAATTTCCGTCGGATCTCTCAGCTTTCCAGATGATAGCTCTGGGGGACCTGAGTGCATCCGACAATGTCATCTGCGAGATCCGCGAAATCTGCGGGAAATACCCCTCTCATGTCATATTTTTTGCGAAATTTGTACTTGATTTTAAGATTAAGGGTATGAAACGTATTAAAATAGCTGAAGTACTGAAGAATTCTACCGCTGCTGATGTGGGAAAAGATATTTTGCTCAAGGGCTGGGTGCGCACCCGCCGCGATAGCAAGAATGTTGTTTTTATTGCACTTAACGATGGTAGCATTATACACCACATTCAGATTGTGGCCGACACTGAAAAATTTGACGAATCTCTGCTTAAGGATATTACTACCGGAAGCAGTATTTCTGTGCAAGGTAAACTGGTAGAATCACCCGGAAGCGGACAAAGTTATGAAGTGCAAGCCGAGAAAATTGAACTTTACGGTAAATCGCCTGCCGATACTTATCCGCTTCAGAAAAAAGGTCATACCCTTGAGTTTCTGAGAGAGATTGCCCACCTGCGCCCACGTACAAATACATTCGGAGCCGTTTTACGTATTCGTCATGCAATGGCTTATGCCATTCATAAGTATTTTAATGATCGTGGATTTTATTATTTGCATTCTCCCATTATCACCGGATCGGATGCCGAAGGAGCCGGAGCCATGTTTCGGGTATCTACGCTTGACGCAAAGAACCCGCCCCTGAATGAAGCCGGAGATGTGGATTACACACAGGATTTCTTCGGAAAGGAAACCAATCTGACCGTGAGCGGACAACTTGAAGCTGAACTTGGAGCTTTGGCTCTGGGCGAAGTATATACATTTGGGCCAACTTTCCGTGCAGAAAACTCAAATACTCCCCGCCATCTCGCTGAGTTCTGGATGATTGAACCGGAAATGGCTTTCTACGACATAGTGGATGATATGGATCTGGCTGAAGATTTTCTGAAATATCTCGTTCAGTATGCCCTCGACAATTGCCGCGATGATCTTGAATTTCAGCAGAAAATGTTCAATAAACAACTCATTCAGCAGCTGGAAGGTATTGTAAAAAATAAATTCAAGCGTTTAACGTATACCGAAGCCATAGAGATTTTGGAGAAATCAGGTCAGAAATTCGAATTTCCGGTTTCCTGGGGTGTTGATTTGCAATCTGAGCATGAACGTTATCTGGTAGAACAGCATTTCAAAAAACCGGTCATTTTAACTGATTATCCAAAAGATATCAAGGCATTCTATATGAAAATGAACGAGGATAATAAAACCGTTCGCGCCATGGATGTACTTTTTCCGCGTATCGGAGAAATTATTGGAGGAAGCCAGAGAGAGGAAAATATGGAAGCGCTGAAAAAACGCTGTCAGGATATGCATATTCCCGAAAAGGATGTATGGTGGTACCTCGAAACACGTAAATTTGGCACTGTTCCGCATGCAGGATTTGGCCTTGGTTTTGAGCGCCTGATCCTCTTTGTAACCGGAATGGCAAACATTCGCGATGTGATTCCATTCCCGCGTACTCCAAAAAATGCAGAATTTTAATACTTTTACTTGACACGGCTTCGTTTTTATTGTAACTTGAAGTCAAAATAAGGCAATATGCTACGACAAAGACTGGAACAAAAACTACTGCAAAAACTGTCGCCGCAGCAAATACAGTTGATGAAACTGCTGCAGGTTCCTGCCATTGCCATGGAACAACGAATAAAGCAGGAGATTGAGGAGAATCCCGCCCTTGAAGATCAGGCCGAAGAGGAAGAAAAGGATTTTGATGATGAATTTTCGGAAGACTCCGAAGAAAATGAATTTGAAGAGAATTACGAAGACGATTTCAGCCTCGATGATTATATCGACGGTGACGAAACTCCCGAATATAAATTGAGCGCCAATAATCGCAGCCGAGATGATGAGGATAAGCAGGTGCCATTTGTATCCCACACCACTTTTTATGATGGATTGGAAGAACAACTGCATATGCGCAGATTGTCTGAATCTGACAGGATTATCGGTGAGTTTATCATCGGAAACCTTGATGAAAACGGATATTTGAAAAGAGATGCAGCTTCACTGGTAAATGACATGGCTTTTACTCAAAACATTATTGTCAGAGAAGAGGATGTAAAAGCTATGATTAAGCTTATTCAGAAGTTTGAACCTGCCGGTGTGGCTGCGTTTGATCTCAGAGAATGCCTCATGCTTCAGCTTGACAGGATTCAGGTGGAATCGGTTCCGCTTTCCAATGCAAAACTCATCATTGATAAAATGTTTAATGAGTTTACTAAAAAGCACTACGAGAAAATTAAAAAGAAATTTGTGCTTACCGATGAGGAACTGAAAGATGCTCTCGACGTGATTCTTGCACTTAATCCAAACCCGGATCTACATTTGCTGATGCCTCAAAGGGCAGCGAGCACGTATTTCCCGATTTTACCATCTTGAACGAAGATGGAGAGCTTGAGCTGGTGCTGAATTCTAAAAATGTACCTGAGCTGAGGGTCAATCGTACCTACCTGGAAATGCTGGAAACTTATGCTAAGGCGAAAAAGCAGGATGCAAAAACCAAAGAAGCCTTGCAATTTGTTAGGCAAAAAATAGATTCCGCCCGTTGGTTTATAGATGCCATAAAACAAAGACAAAATACACTGTTTGTTACTATGACGGCCATTATGGAATATCAGCGCGATTATTTCCTTACCGGAGATGAAACCAAGCTTCGTCCAATGATCCTTAAAGATATTGCCGATTTGGTGGGCCTCGATATTTCTACCATTTCAAGGGTGGCCAGTAGCAAATATGTACAAACCGCATTCGGAACATTTCTACTGAAGAGCTTTTTCTCAGAGTCTATGCAAACTGAGAGCGGGGAAGAGGTTTCGTCACGTGAGATAAAAAGTATCCTTACAGATTTGATATCAGGCGAAGACAAGAAAAAGCCGCTTACCGACGAAACCCTTGCCAAACAGCTTAAAGATAAAGGCTATAACATTGCCAGAAGAACGGTGGCCAAATACCGCGAGCAGCTTAATATTCCTGTAGCTCGGTTGCGCAAAGAAATCTAGGTTTATGAAAAAACTTTCTCTGGTTTTCTCTTATTTGCTGCATCCGATTTTTCTGCCGGCACTTTTCATGGTTTTTCTTTTGCTGACACCCTATTACATGAATGATATGCTGAAGCCGGGAGCTTTTAGGGTTCTTATGCTGACACTGCTTGTTTTTACATTTTTTATTCCGGTTTTTATACTCACCATAGCCCGCATGACCGGTATTATTGATACATTTATGCTTGAAAAGCGATCTGAACGTATTTTTGCATTACTGATCACAGCCTTAGCGACCTATTTTGCATGGCGAATGTTTGGAAGTTTCGATTTGCCGGCTTACTATTCAATGTTTCTGATTGTTTTTGTACTTGTTTTGCTGCTTACAAGTGTTATCAACTTGTTTTATAAGATCAGCCTGCATATGGTGGGGTGGGGTGCTGTAACAGCATTGATGATTCTTTATTTTCTCATTTTCGATCTGGGTATTTCCCTAATGCTAATACCGGTTTTCTTGATATCAGGAATTGCAGCTTGGGCTCGTCTCGAGCAGGATGCTCACACTCCGGCACAGGTCTACGCCGGATTTGGAGTAGGCTTGCTGGCGTTGATTTCGTATTATTTCTAGGGATCTATAACTCTCCGTCCCATTCATTTTTAAACCACTGCACAAACTCCTCCATAAAAGCATGTCTTTTTTCGGCAATCTTTTTTGCAGTGGCAGTTTCCATACGGTCTTTCAGCAAAAAGAGTTTCTCATAGAAATGATTCAGGGTTGATGAATCTGAATTCTTATAGTTTTCGAAATTATCGTGCATTTGTGCTTCCTCTTCCGGGTTATACAACCTACGGTTATGGCTGCCCCCATAAGCAAAAGCCCTGGCAATTCCAATGGCGCCAATAGCATCCAGACGATCAGCATCACGCACAATTTTTCCTTCAATTGGCATTTCCAAGTCTTCTACTCCGGCACCTTTATATGACACTCTTTCAACGATGAAAATGACTTTCTCCAGAAAATCTGTATCAAAAAGATCTCCGGCCAGTTTTTCAATCGTTTCCCGGTGCAATTCCCTGCCTTCCGGGTTGAGCTTATGGTCGCCAACATCGTGTAAAAGTGCAGCTGCAGACACAATATCTGAATCTGAGTTTTCTGTTTTTGAAATCAACAAAGCGTTATTGTAAACCCGCATCACATGATCAAATCCGTGCCCGCTGCCTTCATCTTTCAAATGAGTTGCAACACGACTTTTCAGTTCACTAAGGATTGTTTCAGTCATAATATGTGTAATTGTGCAGATAAATTACTTTCTTTTGTCCAGGCATGTTCTCAAACACCCGGTAATCAATTACAATATTCTTTTTCAGCAATCCTTTCGAATTGTATTTAAATTTTTCCTGCCGTACGATATAGCCATTACTAAAATGGGTCTCTTTCTTTATCAGGTTTGTGTTTTTTACAAAACTCCACTCTATGCGGTTTATTTCCACTCCTCCCGACTGAACAATTACTTCCTTACAACGATTTAAATCATCATAGGTATAGGTATGACAAACCAGCGTATCTACGCCGCTCATTTGTACGCGTTTAACAAGCAGGCCTTTTTCATTGTATTCGAAATATTCATTATTGTACACGGCAATTTCACTGTCAGTGAGTTTTTCAATACGTGCAGTTATTTTGCCGCTTTCGTCGTATTCATATGTAATAGTTAGCTGCAATTCATCGTTACTGAATATTTCTTCAGTAATAAGCTGTCCGCTTGCATTATAATTAAACAGCGTAGTAGCACCAATACTGTCATTTACCAATTCAACTCTTTTTTTCAGCAGGTTTTGATCATTATATGTGTAATTATAATCCACCAGTTTAAGTCCTTTCAGAAAATGAGATGATGCCGTTAAAAAGGTGTCTTCATAAGTGTTCAATTCTTCGTACCAATTGTCTTTGCTAATCATTACATTTCTTTCCGCCACTCGTCCATCCGGACGATACTTGGTTTTCTGAATAATGATTCCTTCTTCCTTTATAATTTCTGTTTCAATATTTTGTGCCTGAATACTGCAAAACATTATAAAAACAACAGAAAAAAATAACAGTGTTTTTATCATTGTGGTTCGTTTTGAACGGTTTTATTTTTTCTTCTCCACAATTCGCTTAGGCGGTTAAAATCTTTTCTGTAAAAGAAAGCCATGCCTTGTGTATAGGGTGCATCGTTGGTAACCAGATCGATGGTGTTGGAACGGTTGAATGCTTTAACACGGAATTTTCCTTCTTTATCAATTTTATATTCAACACTAACATCTCCAACAATATTACTGGCCTGTTCATTCTGGCTTACTCCGTCCTGATTGGTTTGATTTCCCCCCACACCAAGGTTTCCGTCAATAACAATCTTGTCGTTAAATAACTGCGTCGAGAGAATGACCTCGATTTGTGAGCTGCTGATTTCATTGCCCTGACTGTAATTGAAACCAATATCAAAATCTTTGCTTATTTGTGAGAGCCAGTTTGAGAACTGGTTGATTAGCAGCTCAGTTGAGGTGGTTCCAATACCCTGACTAATTGGATTTGAATAGGTGTTGCTTGAAGTGGCAAGGAATGAGTTCAAAATTAGCAGTGAAAACACCTGACGGTTCATTTCTTCGGTATTGGAGATAAGGCTTCGAACAATGTTTTTTGTGTTTTCATCTGAGTTGGGCAGGTCAATGTCGAAAACAATATCGGGGTTTAGCAGGCCTCCGCTCAGGTGCATTAAACAGCTTACCGGCACCTTGGTTTTATACTGCTCTGACGGGTCAACCACTGAAACCAGCTCATATAATGATGTTTTCAAATTGTACTTGGCGGTAAGATCCATTTGACCCTTATACGGATCTCCGGTCCATTTAATAATGCCACCTTTATCGATGAGGAATTTTTTATTGATCACATTTTCAAGCGTAAACAAATATTCTCCTCTTTCAATCTCCAGAGCCCCATACATTAAAAATTCACCGTTTTCGTCCATGGTCATCTTCAGGCGACCCTTTCCGTTTCCTTTCATAACATCACCTACTTTCGGGTCAAATACAATCTGGACTTCTGCTTCAGGAGTGACTTCAATGTCAAGATCGAGGGCCACGCCCGAACTTTCGGTTTTAACATCAAGGGTTCTGTTGGTGTCACTGCTTTCAGAAACGAAAGTTATAAAATTACTTTCATCCACTTCATCAGCTCCGGTTATGGGAATGTAAACCACTGTGCCGGGTTCTGATTTGGCAATAACGTCTATCTGAATTTGTTTAAACGGACCGTAAATATTAACCTGTCCACTTGCATATGCCTTTCCGTAGAAATATTTATTGTCACTTGCAGTGGTATTTAAGAACTGCATGTTTTGAGGATTCAGCGATAAATCAAGATAAAAATCTTTAAAGTGATTATGTTTTAGTTCAAAATCTCCTTTTGCTGTTTTTCCGTTCATGTCGTTGATAATCACATCCTTCATGGCAATACTGGTATTACTGATCGTGAGGGTGTGTGCAAAGGAATAATACATATTGAGGTAATCGACCTTCATATTGGTTCTGCGAAAAGTAATACTTCCATCCACATCCGGACGGTCAAGGCTGCCGCTGATATCAATATTTCCATCGCATGAACCGCTTAAATGACTTGAAAAACTACTTAGGTATGGCTCAACCAAAGCCAGGTTAAACCGGTCGAGTTTTACATGGAGGTCAAGAGCGTTATCCCGGTCTCTCGGATTATAAAATCCTTTGATTTCAAAGGGTACATTTTTCCCTACATTTCCACTGTACTCAATATATGCTTCAGAATATACGGCCTGTCTTTCATGATCCCAGGAACTTTGAATAATGGCATCACCAACATAATTGCCATTTACTGCAAACTGAGTGATGTTTATATCAGACCTGTAATCAGGTGTTTTGTAGAGGTTGCTTAAGAGCAGATATCCGTTGATATTTCCCTCTGCAGCAATGCCGTATGGTTTTGTAATATCGGCAAATGTACTTGCCTGCACATTATTGAATGAGATCTGTACAAGATCATAAGGGTCTTTCGAAATACGACCTTCAATAATAAGAGACTGTGTTGGAGACTTTAGGGTAAGTTCTTTAATCCAGATATAACCGGTGTCAACCACTATATCACTGGTTTCTGTAATGATGTAGGCTGAATCATTGAGCACAATGGTTGATTCATCAAATTTAACATTAAGTGGCTGGCCCTTGCTAAAAATCAGATCGCCGGATATATCTGCCGAATACTGCTTTTTGTCCTTTTTATGTAAGTTATCCCAGTGTATAGTGAAATCACTAAGATCTTTGTGTGTCACCGTGTTTAGTATCACCTGATGGATGGCTGTGCTGTCATTATAGCTAAGTTCATCACTGGTTACGGTAAAATAGATGGTTTCATTAAATGTTTCCCCTATTAAACTTAGATTTATGAGTTCCAGTTTTCCGAAGCGGGTTGAATTTGCAGCAATTTCAGATCGCAGGTAGTTTTTGCCCGAGTCGAATGATCCGCTGGCAATAGTGTTTTTACTGATTTTGAGCCCCGGAGCAAAAACATCAAGCACATCCTGCACATTTTTGAATGTGAATCTGTAATTAAATGCAAGTGGCTGAAGTTCCTCATCCGTTTCTTCATAATTAATAAAGGAAGGGATATAAACACTAAGATATTTTTGAACAGTTTCACCAATATCTTTAAATGAAAACACTCCCTCAATCTCACCATTAAAAACTTCTGAATTAACGGCAATAAGTTTTGAGATTGAATCCTTTTCAGTAATACTGGTGTTTAAAAATGTTATTCTAAAGCTTTTCATTCCTTCGTCATATGCCAGATTATTGATTTTAATCTTGCCCAGCATAGAGTCGGGGTTAAGCCCGGTTACATTTGCATCGATTATGCACGACAGCCACGCATTGCTGTCATTTCTGTTAAAATGAAGTGCTTTTAGATTGCTTTCTTCTATGGTGGCAATGAAATCAAGAACAGGGTGTCGTCCTGAATAATCAATTAGGCCATCGAAATCGAGAATGATATTCGGGTCGTTTATAAACACTTCTCCTTCATACAACGAAGGCTTAACATTTCCGTCAATAGATATCCCCGTATATACATAATTGTTGTACAATAACGAAGTTATACTGCCGTCTGCTTTAACGGAATAATTGTATTTATTGGTTCCCTTCCCGTTGAAAGTGATGTTTCCGCTGACATTCCCCAGCTTCGATTCAAGTCCGGCAACAGTGCTCATATCAAATCCATCTACCATGACCTTTCCATGGTAAATCTGCTCAGGTGATTTACCTTTAGAGTTAACATTGGCCTTAATAAATCCATTGTCGGTTTCAGCAACAATATCAGCGCTGAAATCCAAGATACTGCCATCGAACTGTGCTGTTACCCTTGCTGTGGATATGGCATTAAATCTGGCTGACAAGTTGAGTTTTTCTCCTCCCGGCAATGAAAATTCATCCAGATCAGCCATTTTTACTGTTGAGTTTTTGAGGTCGAAATGTATTTGAGTATGTTCAAAATCAGGAAGACCCTTCATAGAAAGATCGAAAAACATTCTTGTATTATCTCCGCTTTCCATAAGCATATTGCCGGCCCTTAGGTCAGAGACAAAACCGGCTACTCTTCCACTAAGGTTCACAGTGCTATTCATGCCTTCAAGTGCAGGAGCAAAAAAGGCAATATCATTCATCGAAACTTTGCTGTTCATGAACTGGGCGTCAATATTTACACTGTCAACAAAATGATTGAAACTTTTGAAATGATTAAATGAGAACTGCAGGTTCAAATTAAGGCTGCTACTATTACTGAGGATTTTTAGCGAACGGGCATTGATGTGTTTTTTTGAAAACTCAAGCAAACCTGCCATATGAAATATATTGAACCCACTGTGGTCGGTCAGCGCAAGATGCATAAGGTTCCCCTGGTTCAGAGTGTCGCTGATGATAATATCCTCCATCAGAAGGTTCAGGTTGGTAATATCGAGATGGTTGAAATTTATTTTGCCTTTATTGTCTGTTTTATTTTCGTCCATATACACGAAATGACAATTGGTAAGTTCTATCATATCACAGAAAAGGGCCGATGATTTTTTTGCTTTATCATTTTCTTTGGGTTCACCGGCAAAATAATCCTGAATGAACTTAAAATTCAGGTCTTTTTCTCCTTCATATTTGCAAAGATTTATATCTGCATTGGTTAATGCAATCTTCTCAAATGAAAAGCTGTTGTTTTTAAGATCAAGGTCGTTCAGACTAACCTGCAGCGCTTTGGCATCGAGTAAAACATTTTCTTTCTGATCCTCCAGGTAGAAATCGTGCATGGTTATATCGAGAAGAAAATCTACATCTACTCGACCGATGGTAACGGTTGTGTTGAGTTCCTCAGATAAATATTCAGCCATCCGTTGTGCTATGATTTGCTGGACCAGTGGTGTTCTAATGAGGGCCAGAAAGATTGCGGGCACCCCGAAAAGAATCAGATACGCAATCAAAAAGATGCGCCCGATTTTTTTCCTATTTTTGTGCCTGCTCATGTATTGCTGATGGATATTTATATTTTGGCCATAGAATCTTCGTGCGACGACACTTCCGCAGCCGTTTTACACAACGATGTTCTGTTAAGTAACGTCATTGCCAATCAAAAAGTACACCACGAATTTGGCGGGGTGGTTCCTGAGTTGGCATCGCGTGCTCATCAGCAGAATATCATTCCGGTGGTGGAAGCTGCCATACGTACTGCAAATATAGACAAAAAAGACTTGAATGCCGTTGCTTTTACACGTGGTCCGGGACTCCTCGGTTCACTTATGGTGGGGGTAAGTTTTGCCAAGGCTTTTGCATGGTCTCTGGGTATTCCGATTATAAGTGTAGATCACATGCAGGCTCATATTATGGCTAATTTTCTGCGGGAAGAAGGTGAAGAAAAACATGCACGTGAGTTTCCATTCCTCTGCTTAACCGTAAGTGGTGGACATACGCAGATTGTTAAAGTGAATGACCCTTTTGGAGGTGAAATCTTAGGTAAAACCATCGATGATGCTGCCGGTGAGACCTTTGATAAAGCAGCAAAAATTCTAGGTCTTCCATATCCGGGCGGTCCGGTAATTGATGAACTAGCCAAAAAGGGTGATCCACATAAATTTTCCTTTGCAAAACCCAGAATTCCCGATTTCGATTATAGTTTTTCGGGTTTGAAAACATCCATTCTTTACTTTTTGCGCGATGAACTGAAAAAAGACGATGATTTTATCGAGAAGAATAAAGCAGATTTATGTGCATCTATTCAGTTTACCATTGTAGATATCCTGAAAGAAAAGGTGGAAAAAGCCATTCAAAAAACTAAAATGAAAACTTTGGCACTCGCCGGCGGGGTTTCTGCCAATTCGGAATTGCGTGCAGCCATGAAAGATCTGGCCGATAAATACGGTCTTGATTTACATATCCCCAAAATGAACTATACCACTGATAATGCTGCCATGATTGGTATGCTGGCTTATTTTCATTATTTGAAAAAGGATTTCAGCGATTGGGATGTGGCGCCTTATGCGACAGGATCGCAGTAGCAAGGGAGGATATGTCAATATAATATTTGGTAATAATTGTATATGAGAAAATCAGCGTATTAATAAGTTATGTATTGTTAATCCACTTAAACAAAGCGTCTGCTTTCTTTACCCCAATAACCCCTGCAAGATCATCTTTCGAAGCCTTTTTTACTTTTTCAAAGCTTCCAAATGCTTTTAGAAGTTTAGCAGATAAGGTTTTTCCAATTCCGGGAGCATTTTCCAGTTCAGATTTGCTTATTTTCTTGTCTCTTTTGGATCGGTGATGTGTAATTCCAAATCGGTGAGCTTCGTCGCGCATGCGTTGTATCAACTTTAGACTTTCACTTCGCTTGTCAATATACAATGGAAGACTATCGCCCGGGAAATAAATTTATTCAAGCTTTTTGGCAATGCCGATCACTGCAATTTTACCGTAAAGATTCAGTTCTTTAAGTGCTTCAACCGCACTTGAGAGCTGCCCTTTTCCACCGTCAACAATGACGAGCTGTGGTAAGTCCTGTCCTTCTTCCACCAAGCGTTTATAGCGGCGGGTTACAATTTCTTTCATGCTGCCAAAATCGTCGGGGCCAACAACAGTTTTTATGTTGAAATGCCGGTAATCGCGCTTGGCAGGCTTTGCATTTCTGAAAACCACACAGGCTGCAACAGGATCGGTGCCCTGAAAATTGGAATTGTCGAAACATTCGATGTGGGCGGGCAGTTCTTTCAGGCGTAGCTCTTTTTGCAGAGTTTGCATGATTCGTTTTCCATGCCGCTCGGGATCGATAAGATCGCGCCTTTTTTTCTGCTCCATTTGCTCCTGTTTGGCATTGCGGTAACTGAGATCAAGTATTTGTTTTTTATCACCACGAAGCGGGACAATGAATCTTACATTTTCAAGTTCAGCATCGATTTTAAATGGGATGAGCACCTCCGAAGCAAATTTCTTGTTTATAGTCAGAAACTCTCCGAATGCCAGCAGTAACATTTCCTCGTCGGTTTCATCTATTTTCTTTTTCAGTTCGAGCGTGTGACCCTGAATAACGGAGCCTTCATTTATGCGTAAAAAGTTTACAAAAGCATATTGTTCATCTGAAACAATGCTGAAAACATCGAGGTTGCCGATTTTTGCATTTGAAACCATTGATTTCGACTGATATTTTTCAAGCAATTCGAGTTTTTCCTTGATTTTTTGTGCTTTTTCAAATTCCATTGCAACCGAATACTCCTTCATTTCTGTCTTAAGCCCATGCATAGACTTGCGTATATTGCCTTTAAGCAAATATCTGGTACCGTTTATCATGGCAATATACTTTTCACGACTTTGTTTCCCAACGCATGGGGCCAGACATCTGCCGATCTGAAACTCGAGACAGGATTTATATTTGCCTGCAGATATGTTTTTTTCAGTCAGATTTAATTTACAGGTTCTTAAAGGGTATATATTTCTGATGAGATCACGCAAAGCACGCATCATGCGAACCGATGGGTAAGGTCCGAAATATTCCGCATCTTTAATGTTGGGATCACGGGAGCTGTATACTCTTGGGAATTCTTCATTTGTGATAACAATCCATGGATAGGTTTTATCGTCCTTCATCATCACATTATAACGCGGCTGGTATTCTTTGATCAGATTATTTTCCAGCAGAAGTGCATCAAATTCGCTTTTTACACGAATGGTTTTAATGTCATGAATTTTTCTGACCAGTAATTTTAACTTTGCACTGCTGTGTTCTTTGTGAAAATAAGACGAGACCCTTTTCTTCAGGTTTCTTGCTTTGCCGATATATATGATGTTTCCGTCCTTGTCAAAGTATTGATATACACCGGGTCCGGTGGTGAGACTCTTTAAAATAGGAGTAATATGTTCGGCAATTTTTTCAGGCATTTCGTTTCAAAGGCATTTAACCAGATTTTGGTGTGAAAATCCACTTCAAATTTAATCATTTACTAAAAAAAGGTATAATGATTAGAATATTTCGGCGAAATAAAATAAATTTGTGGTTTGAAAGTTATTGTTTCAAAGAATTTTGCATGAGGAAACTTTCTTTATATACAGCGCTTTTGCTGATTCTTGCATCGTGTTCCACAAAGAAGAACACAATGACCCGCAGGGCGTATCATAATTTGACTGCGCATTATAATGCTTATTTCAATGGAAACGAAGCAGTGAAAAATGGTGTAATGACACTTGAACAGGCGCATAAAGACAATTATACTCAAATAATCAGTATTTTTCCACTTGGCGAGAAAAAGGACGGGCAGAGTGTGATTCCTGACATGGACAGGGCTATCGAAAAGGCCGGTAAAGTTATTGCCAAGCACTCAATGGAGTTTAAAGGGGTGCAATATGTGAAATGGATTGATGATGCCTATTTCATGATTGGCCGGGCAAATTTTTACAAAAAGGAATTCAGGAAAGCATACGAAACATTTGATTTTGTTACTAAGAAATTCAATAAGAACTCGATTCGATTCGATGCGTATTTGTGGATGGCTCGTTCGCTTATTGAAATGAAAAAATACAGCAAGCCGTCTTCTTATCTGGCCATTGTTGAAAATGAAATTAATGAGGGAACTGAGGTTTCAAATAAGGCAAAGAAATTGTTTCCAATGGTTATGGCTGATTACTACATTAAAACAAATCAGCTGGAAGAATCTATTGAATATCTGGAAAAGGCCATATCGCTAAACAAGCGTAAGAAAGTTCGTATTCGTTTAATGTTCGTTTTGGCTCAGGTTTATCAGAAGCTTGAGAAAAACGACATGGCTCTGGACATGTACCAGAAAGTGCTTAAAAAGAATCCTTCTTATGAGATAGCATTTCACTGTAAGGTGTTCTCAGCCCAGTGTTATGATGCTTCGCACGGGAGCAGCGATAATATTGTTAAGGAACTGCATAAAATGCTCAAGGATAAGAAAAATGATGATTATCGCGATGAAATCTATTATGCGCTTGCCAATATTGCAATGAAAGAAGGGGATGAGAAGCAGGGTATTGAATATCTAAAACTATCTGCTTATTACAGCACAACCAATAATTACCAGAAAGCAATTACATATTTGGATCTTGCTGAGATATATTTCTCCAAAACCCGCTATCAGCAGTCGCAGGGATATTATGATACTGCAATGATTGTTTTGCCAAAAGACTTTCCAAAATATGATGAAATAAAGGAAAGGCATGAGGTGTTGACTGAATTGGTGAAAAATCTTGTTACAGTTCAATTGCAGGACTCTCTTCAAAATCTTGCATCAATGTCTGAGGCAGAACGTAATATGGCAATTGACAAGCTCATTCAGGAGTATATTAAGGAAGAGGAGTTACGTAAGCAGCGTGAGCGCGAAAAACTGGCTGCCAATAATAATGCAAATCAGCAGAATGTGGCCAATACTAACAGCAATTGGTATTTCTATAACGCAAGCACCATAGCTTTTGGAAAAAATGAATTTGCCAAGAAATGGGGCGATCGTCCTCTGGAGGATTTGTGGAGGCTTACGAATAAGGAAATGATTTCGTATGGTTTCGATGATGGGAATAATGATAATCCTGACGGAATTAGTAAAGACACTATTGCCGGCGAGAATAATCCAAGAGACAGGAAATATTACATGAAGGACATTCCAATGACTGATTCAGCAATAGCTCTCTCAAATCAGAAAATTGAAAAGGCTTTATTCAATCTTGGAATCATTTATAAGGATTATCTGAAAGAATACGACGATGCCATTCAATCGCATGAAGAACTAATCAGGCGTTTTCCGGAAACAGATTATAAGCTTGAAACTTATTATATGCTGTATCTCGACAATAAGAATATTCCTGATGCGTCGAGAGCAAACTACTATAAGAGCCTTATCATAAAGGAGTTCCCCAATTCAGACTATGCAAAAATTCTTGCAGATCCCAATTATCTGAAAACCATTGCCAATCAGAAAGGTGCTGCTGAAGAAGCATATGAATCGGCGTATTCCGATTTTCTCAACGAAAGGTTTACTGCAGTAATAATAAAATCAGATTCTGCGCTCGGAGCTTTTAAAGACCCTGATGTGTTGTCGCGTTTCGATTTTATTAAAGCCATTTCCATGAGCAAAGTGCATGGTGATGATACATTAAAACCTCTGCTTAGGACTATTGTTGAAACCTATCCGGGGACCGATGTTAAAGGCAGGGCAGAGGCTATGCTTGCGTATTTAGGTGATGGTGGAACACAGGATGTAATAAGTAATGTGACTAACAATGGAAACAATGGTAATGTTTCTGTACAAATGTATAAACCCTCAAAAGAAGACGAGATACATCTCTATGTTATTTTGCTAAATACAAAGAATGTTAGTGTGAATAACATAAAGGCGATGTTCTCAGATTTCAATAAAACATATTTCGGTGAAGATAATCTAAGTGTTAGTAGTCTATATCTGAATGATGAGCGGATTATGGTTTCTGTAAGTCATTTCAAGCTTAAATCACGCTCAATGGATTATTACACGTATTTTCTGAATGATGAGGATGGTCAGGCTGCTATATCTGCAGCAGAGCCTGTTTCATTCGTTATCAGCGCAGAGAACTATCCTATCTTCTATAAATCGAAAAATGAAATGGAATACCTCGAATTCTTTGACAGGTATTACCTGAAAGGTACTGATTAATAAAAACAACAGGATATGGCAAAAGTTCAAACTCAGGAAACTCAAACACCAAACATTAACCTTATTGGAAAGGGTACAATGATTATTGGTGATTTAAAGGCCAATGGTGATATTCGCATCGATGGCACTCTTAATGGTAAGTTACATGGCAAAGGCCGTGTTGTAATAGGTCCATCAGGCTCTGTGGAAGGCGAGATCAAATGCCAGAATATGGAGGTGAGTGGCAATGTGAAAGGTCAGATTGCAGTTTCTGATTTGCTTTCTCTAAAAGCATCGGCAAAAGTGAACGGGGATATTCAAACCTCGAAAATCAGTATAGAACCCGGAGCAATGTATACCGGAAATTGTAGCATGGCCAGTCAGGCAGCCCCCACAAATACTCAGTACTCTAACATTGAAAGAAAAGAAGAACAGAGAGATAAATAAGTATGCCCGATTCTCAGGCATCGCATTTGAAATGCTTGTTATTATTGGGGGGCTTACGTGGCTTGGAGTATGGCTCGATACCAAAACCGGTTTTGAAACCCCATGGTTCACAATTTTCTTATCTCCGTTTTCTGTAATTGCTGCACTTTTTCTTGTTATCAGGGAACTCAACCGAATGAATAAATAATGGCCAAAACTATTGTATCTATAAAAAAAGCAATTGTTTATTTCGCTATTTGTACATTGCTGATTGTTGCAGCATTATTGCTTATGCTGAAATTTTCTCCTGATTTGATCAGTCACAATTATCCCTGGTATCTTGTATTTAATTTCTCTCTCTATGCAATTGCTTTATATGTTTTACTGCAGGTAAGCAGAAAACATACGGCCGAAAAATTTGTAATGATATTTTTGGTAACAACAGTTGGAAAAATGTTGCTTGCCATGATTTTTATCCTTGTTATGATTATGAACTCGGCTACAGATCCGGTAAAGGATGCGATTCTGTTTATGTCAGTTTATCTCATATATCTAGCGCAGGAGCTACTGGTATTGATGAACGCCCGAAAAGTGGAAAACTGATTACTCACCGTAAGAGGAAAGGAAGTAATCTGAAAAAGATTTGGTGTCACCCGATGTAAGACTAACCTGAATAATGAATTTCAAGTAATAAACTTCAATGTCCGGAGGAATTTCGAGCTCCGGATCGGGAATGGGTTTAATTGAATTATTAAATAAAAGGCTGTCCCATAGGTGTAAAGGATAAATAGCATATAATATGGTCTGATCATCCTTATTGTCTTTAATATTAAATTCTATGTTTGGTTGTGAGCCGTTTAAAGTGCACATTATCTGCGATACTTTTTCACTTTTGTTGTTGAGCTTACATAAAAACAAAAAATCATTGGAAGGATTCCATTCCGAACCTGCAGGGCCTCCTCCTTTTCTTTGAAAAAGTGAATTGCTGTCTCCGTACATGGAAATGAATTCAATTTTTTGATCAATCCATTCTTCGATATTAATCACCGGATCATCAATGGCATATTTGTCGTCATTTAGATAATACAAAGCCATGAATTCTTCTTTACTGGATTTGGCAACAGTGTCGGAAGAAAGATTTTCGGTACTATCGGTTTTCCCCGATCCGCAGCTAAAGGAGATTATGGATAATAAAAATATAGGAATCAGCCATCTCATTTCTTATGATTTGCCCGTAAAGATAAAGGATTTTCAAGGGTAAATCAAATTAAAACATAAAAAAAGCCCTGCAGATAGCAGGGCTTTATATCTGAGCTGTAATGTATTACTTGATTACACCGAGTTCTTTACCTACTTTGGTAAATGCCTCAACAGCTTTGTCAAGATGATGTGTGTCGTGACCTGCTGAAACCTGAACACGGATACGTGCCTGTTCTTTTGGAACTACAGGATAATAGAATCCAATTACGTAAATGCCTTCTTCGAGAAGTTTTGCTGCAAATTCCTGTGATAATTTAGCGTCATAAAGCATAACAGCTAAAATTGCTGATTGAGAAGGTTTGATGTCGAATCCCGCATTGCGCATTTTTTCTCCGAAATATGCCGTATTGTTATGCAGCTTGTCCTGAAGTGTTGTAGTCTCGCTCATCATATCAATCATTTTGATACCGGCTGCAGCAACTGCAGGTGGTAATGAGTTTGAGAAAAGATAAGGACGTGAGCGCTGACGCAGCATTTCAATGATCTCTTTTTTACCGGTTGTAAATCCGCCGATGGCTCCACCAAAAGCTTTACCAAGGGTTCCTGTGATAATGTCGATCTCGCCCTGAATATTGAAAAGTTCGGTAACACCACGTCCGGTATCACCAACTACGCCAAGACTATGACATTCGTCAACCATAACCATGGCATCGTATTTTTTGGCCAGTTCGTTGATTTTGTCAATAGGAGCAACGTTTCCGTCCATGGAGAAAACACCATCGGTTACGATGATTCTGAAACGATTCTTCTGTGCAGCCTGAAGTTGTACTTCCAGGTCAGCCATGTCTGCTGTTTTGTAACGATAGCGTTCTGCTTTACACAGACGAACACCGTCGATAATTGAAGCATGGTTCAATGTGTCTGATATAATGGCGTCCTCTGCTTCAAGAATGGGTTCAAAAACTCCACCATTAGCGTCAAAGGCAGCTGCATACAAAATTGTATCTTCAGTTCCGAGGAATTCAGCAATTTTGCGTTCCAGTGTTTTGTGCAAATCAGTAGTTCCACAAATGAAACGTACAGACGACATTCCGTAGCCGTGTGTGTCAAGGGTTTCCTTTGCAGCCTGAATAAGCTGAGGATTGTTTGAAAGTCCCAAATAGTTGTTTGCACAGAAGTTCAAAACTTCTTTTCCGTCTTCCAGACGAATTTCAGCCTGCTGTGGGCTAACAATAATGCGTTCGCTTTTGTAAAGACCGGCTTCTTTAATGGCAGCCAGCTCATTTGCCAGGTGTTCTTTTATTTTACCGTACATATTTTTGATTGTTAAGATTCTGTGGCAAATATAAAGTTTTTTGTTGCTTCTTTCACGCCTTGAAATGTAAAATCCGGAAATTCCTCTAAATTTCTTTCAATCAGGCATAAGATATCATTGCCGATATGGATTTTTGTTTATTTTTGTTGCTCTATTGTTGAATAATAAAAACACAATACTCTATGAAAAACATTCTGGTAGTTGGCGCCGTTGGCCAAATTGGTTCTGAGCTTACCCTCGAGCTCCGCAAAATATGGGGAAATGAAAATGTAGTTGCCAGTACGCGCAAAACTCCTCCTTCAGATGCAGTAAAAGAATCGGGTCCTTTCGAATTTTTTGATGTTTGTGACCGTGCTCGCCTGGAAGAAGTTTGTAAAAAATATAATATAGACGGCATTGTTAATATGGCCGCTATTCTATCAGCAGTGGGTGAGAACAACCCAATGCTTGCATGGGATGTAAATATGAACGGTCTGATCAATGTTCTTGAAGTGGCCCGCGAAATGAACATGAAACAAGTTCTTGTTCCCAGTTCAATCGCTGTATTTGGCCCCGGAACCCCGCTTGATTGCGCTCCTCAGGAAACTGTTCTAAAGCCAACCACCATGTACGGTGTTACCAAAGTTGCAGGTGAACTTCTGGCCGATTACTACGTACAGAAATACAACCTCGATGTTCGCGGTCTTCGTTATCCCGGCATCATCAGCCACGAAACCCTGCCTGGTGGCGGAACTACTGATTACGCTGTTGGAATCTATTTCGACGCTGTTAAGCACGGAAAATATACTTGCTTCGTTAAGGAAGATACACGTCTTCCAATGATGTATATGCCCGATTGTCTGAAATCTACAATCGATTTGATGCAGGCTGACTTCAGCAAACTTAAGCATCATTCAGATTTCAACGTTGGAGCCATGAGCTTTAGCGTTGCAGAAATGGCAGAAAGCATTCGCAAATATATCCCGAATTTCGAAATTGAATATGAGCCCGATTTCCGTCAAGCCATTGCCGATTCATGGCCGGATTCAGTTGATGATACAGCTGCCCGCGAAGAATGGGGATGGAAACCTGCTTATGACCTCGATGCGATGACCAAAGATATGCTCGAGAACATTAAAATCAAACACGAAAAAGGTCTGATATAAGACTTTCTAAATACTAAAAAAAAACACTGTCATCCTGAGCTGGTCGAAGGATGACAGTGTTTTTTTATATCAAATAAAATGAGATTAGCGAGATCCGCGGAATCTGCGGGAGATTAATAGGATTACTAATCCAAATGCGAATCACGCCTAAGTTCTTTTACTTTCTCTGACGGACTCTCAATCATCGGTCCAATCTCATAGCTTTCCCAACTCTCATTTACTTTATCGATGATTTCTTGCGACATTACCGCAACTGCCGGCCATTTTCTTCCGGGCACTGCTTTTTTGCCACGTCTTGCTCCATTTATGATCAATACGCCATTTGGAGATGAGTTTCTTATTAGGCTGAAATCCCTTTCAGGATCTAAAACTGATAAAATATACCAAAGTAGCAAAGGTTCACTCAATCCTTGTACATCCTGATCGGTTATGATAAAAACACCTTCGACATTCCGGTCGTGTCCTGTTGAAAAATCCGTAAACATACGCCCGTATTCACCAAACGGGGTGGTTGAATAGATTACGTGCATGTTTCTGCCAAAATTTTTTGAAAAGATCGGGTTCAGATCAGCAGGTTCTGCTTTTTTATTTCCGGTATCTTTTTGCTCTTCCGCAAGTTTTGATGTTGCATCAATTCCGGCTTTACCTCCATATGAAAACTCTCTGGCCGCATGATCAAGCACATCGTATGGTCCTTTCGACATGTGGATGTCATAATTCGGACGGACGTTTTCAGATATAGCTTTTAGTACAGATGCTTTGTTTCTGATGTCTGTGTTTTCATCAAAAACCATGATAATTTTGCTGAACATCATTTGCCCGGCACCCCAGAGTGCATGCATGGTTTTAACAGCTTGCCCCGGATAGTCTTTTTTTATTTTTACCAGCGCCAGGTTATGAAAACCGCCTTCGGCAGGCAAATACATGTCCAGAATATCCGGACCCATTGTTTTCTGAATTAATGGTATGAAAATATCTTCGGTGGCTTTGCCTAGAAATTGGTCTTCTTTGGGTGGTGGACCTACTACAGTAGCCGGATATACTGCATCCTTTCTGTGTGTAATGCACGTGACATGAAAAACCGGATAATCATCGGGCAGCGAATAGTAGCCGGTGTGATCTCCAAAAGGGCCTTCATTCTTCAACGGTTCCGATGTGTCTATATAGCCCTCAATAACAATGTCACTGCATTCCGGAATCCAGATATTATTGGTGCGGCTTTTCACCAGCTTTACTTTAGCACCTTTCAGAAATCCTGCCAGCATGTATTCGCTGATGCCCGGAGGCAAGGGGGCACTTGCAGTATAAGTTAAAACAGGATCACCACCCAGGGTAACGGTAACCGGCATTCTTTTTCCTTTCTTTTGCCATGCACGATAATGTTCTGCACCGCCTTTATGCCTGTGCCAGTGCATACCTGTCGTTTTGCTGTCGAAAATCTGCATTCGGTACATGCCGGTGTTTTGTTCTCCGGTGTCAGGATCAATA
>PKSX01000225.1 GCA_002869435.1 Marinilabiliales bacterium
GAAGAGTTTCAGCCGGGTACCACAGTAGAAGAACTTCAACAGAGCTGCCTGATTTGGTTGCGACTTATTGAGCGCAAATACGGCAGAAAGCCCATTGTGTATACATCTGCAAAATTCTACGACAATTATTTTGCCGGGAGTGAAATAGATGAATACCCTGTGTGGATAGCGCATTATCATGTTGGTCAACCTGACACAAAAGCAAATTGGAGTTTCTGGCAACATAGCGACCGGGCACAAATAGACGGAATTGAAGGCGATGTTGACGCTAATGTATTCAGGGGTAGCCTGGAAGAGCTAAACAATTATTGCATTCCCTAAAACACAATCATATGAGTAAGAAACAAAACTTCGAACTCTTCTTCCCTGAAGAAGACATCCTGATACAGGCCCAGGGATTTTGGGTAAAAGGTGCATTAAATGCCAAAACCGGAACTGCCATCATGACCAATAAGCGTATAGCTTTTATTGAGCAAAAACAGGTTTATGGCGGAGGTCTTGTCGGGGCACTTGTGGTTGAAGCCAGTGGCATAAAAAAGCCAAAGCTTAAACTTGATGTTGAAATTGCCAATATAGACCGATGGGAACATCCTAAAAAACGAGATATACGTTTCTTTGATAAAGAGGGAAACAAATACACCCTTCGTCCTGTAAATTTTGAAGAATGGGACGCCAAACTGAAAGAACTTAGGGGCGAATAATTTGAAACTATGGCAGAGAATATCAGAGATCGGGGCCTTGAGCACGAATTCAAAATCTCTGCATCAAGGTCTTCTGGCCCGGGCGGACAAAACGTAAACAAAGTCAACACAAAAGTTGAGCTGAGATTTGATATTAATGCCTCCTTAGTTCTCACGCAAGAGGAAAAAACAAGAATATTTGAGAAGCTCTCCAATCATATTACCAATGATGGGGAACTTTTATTATTTGCACAGGATTCGCGCAGCCAACTCGAAAACCGCGAAATTGCCATAGAAAAATGCTACTCTCTGCTCGAAGAAGCACTAAAAAAGCAAAAAAGACGCAGAAAAACCAGAGTTCCTGCAGCTGTTAAGAAAAAGCGCCTGGATGAAAAGAAAAAACGCAGTCGCCTGAAAGCGGACCGGGGGTGGAAGGATGAATAATAGGTGTAGAGTCAAGGCATGGAGGGTACGAAAATTAACACACTAATCTTGTTTTCCATTTTCAAATTGTTTTTTCATCACGAATGAGAATATACTCCCTTTATTAACTTCACTTTCAACATAGATTCTGCCATTATTCATATTAATTATTTCCTTACATAGCAGAAGGCCTAATCCAGTTCCTTTGTTCTCATTTCTCCCAATAGTCTTATTGTCTATATCTAGTCGGAATAGTTTTTCGAGATCCTGTTTAGACATACCAACCCCATAATCTTTAATATGAATTGTTAGTTCCTTTTCATTTTCACTTGAATAAATTTCAATATCAGATTTTTGATCTGAAAATTTTATTGCATTAACTACAAGGTTTCTTAATACTGCAGAAATCATTTCTGGGTCGGCATAAACAATGCTATTTTCAGTTATATGATTTATTATTTCAATTTCTTTGTTCTTTGCCATGTTTTCGAGCATTGATACCGTTTTAATACTCAGAATATATAAATCAATTAATTTCGGAGAGAAGGCAGATTTCTTTTCCTTAAACGACACCCATTTAAGAATATTATTAATCAAGTTTTGCAAATCTATTGATTCCTTCCTGAGATTGCTTAACATTGAATACATTAAATCCTTATCATAAGAATACATATTATTCACCAAACTGTCTGATACATTTCGTATTGATGAAATTGGCGTCAATACATCATGTGATAATATTCCAATAAATTTATCTTTTGCAGAATTTGCTATCTGCAGCTGATTTTCCGACAACTGTAAGTCTCGAACAGTGGTATTTAAAACATGGTTCTTCTCACTCAACAATCTGTTTCTTTTCATTCTATTTATATGAGACCATAATAAAACTAGAACCACTAAAAGAATTAGGAATATTATTATGAGCAAATATATTGTAAGAAACTTCCTTTTCTTAATGAGTTCATTCTGAAAAAATCGTTCAACCTCAAGACTATGAATTTTATTTCTATATCTTTCGGCGCTAAGAATTTCTGCCTCTTGAAAATCACGCTCGCTATTATGTAGAGAATAATATAAAACCAATGATAATTTAGAATAAAATAATGCCGAATCAGTATTACCTATTTGTTCGTAGGCTTCAGTAATAGTGGTGTAAGAGTCAAATAGCACATCAATTCTTCCAACCTCTTTAGCAATCTTTATTGCAATGTTTGAGTATTCTATTGAGCTATTGAGATTATTATTCTTTAATTCGAGATCTGAAAGAAACATATAGCTCATACAAGCCAAACGTAATAATTGATGTTTTTCAGCATTCGAGATTGCCAGTTTTAAATATTTTTTTGCTTTATCTAATTCATTTAACTTCACGTACCCATTTGCTAAATTAGTATAGGAGAGAATTAGCCCACTAATATTATTATTCTTTTCCATAATATGTGAAGCCCTGTCAAAATACTCAACGGCCTCTAAATAGTTGTTAGATGCCATCATAAGCACTCCCAAATTATTATAAATTCTACCTGCTATAGAACTATCTCCAATATGGTTTACTAAATTAAGTGCCAGATCGAATTCACTTTTAGCCATATTATAATATCCCATATTGAAATAATCAGCTCCACATGCATTTGTAACAATTGCAATAAGCCTTACAAACCCAAATCTGACTGCTTCTTTTCTAATATTACTATATAATTTGTGTGCAATATGGTATTTCAACTCTATTGAAAAAGAAACAGCGTAAGTTATAGCAGCTTCTAATGATAGTTTTTTAAATTCAACAATGCCGGTTTTTTCAAAAATTGATTTTGTATTCAAGTATATTTCCACCGCCTTTTTTCTACATTGAAATATATCTTTCTCTAATAAAACCTTTGTGTCTGATATTTCTTCCTCAAAATGCTCTACTGAAAAGTTTTCATAATAGTCTGTTGTTTTTTGCTGACTGAAGCATCCCGTTGAAACAGAGAAAAACAAAAATATTGAAAAGAGAGTTATTTTCATCCTCAAAATCTTATCATTCAAGTACTGAAGCAATTCTACTCCAAGCACATAATTAATATCGTTCAAATGTATTAAATAAAAAAACAACTAATCACAAAACAGAAAAACCACTGGAATAAATTGCAATTATGCTTTGCTGGACAAATTACCTCTATTCGAAGATAAAAATTATCTTTTCCGTTTCCCTTTTATATCATACTTAAACACGTTGTACTCATCTCCAAATTTCGACCAGCTCTCCATCGTTCCCTTAAAGGTGTCTTTGCCGGTAAATTCAATTACATACTCAGATCCGCCAATTCTGCTTTTATCATCAAACGTCGGACTTGTAATGGTATATGTTTTTCCACTGCGGGAAATCTTCCATACATTGGCAATCATATCAAAATCGATATCCGGCAACGGTTGTTTTGTCCCAATCATCGAATTGGCAACTTCTTTTTTGGCAGCATCCATTTCCGACTGATCAGAACCATAAAAAGCAGCTCCATCGTCAAAGTATTGCAATGATGCACTCAAATCGGCAAATGTACATGTGCCTTCTACCGACCATACACCTTCTAGTGTCGGGGCCCCGATGGTTATCTCAACCACGGTAGTCTTTCCGGATTCTTTCAGGTTCAATTCTCCACTGAATTTTTCTTATTTACCGGCCGGCCCTTCCACAGTTACTTCTACCTCACGCGGTGAACCTGAATCAAGATATCCAAGCAAAGTACATGAAAAATCCATTTCGCCGTCCTTATTACTTTCGCCCTTCCACATTTCTTTATGTGCTGAATTGCTCACTTTGAAAACAATTGGAAGCCCATTCAAATCAAGATCGGCATATTCTTCAGAATCCTCATCACGCTTTAGCACAACTTTAATCTGATGTACCTGATTGAGCTTTTTCTGAATGCCACAAAGTTTATTATACAGTTTTCCCTGCATTTCAAGAGTCAACTCCTTAATAATCCTGTCGAAAACATTGGTTTCATGAAGCGTTTTAATTATGGATGCAAAATGCGGATCAGAAATACTTTCCTTCAAATCCTGACTCA
>PKSX01000097.1 GCA_002869435.1 Marinilabiliales bacterium
AAAAAGCATTTGTTTTATTGAAAAATGGTAAAATGCACTTTACCGTACTTTCGCGATTGCATAAAGCGTTCGTGATCTGAGTAATTGTGAGCACTATTGTGTTCCAAAATAAAGAGCCCTCCTTCGTTGATGATGGCTCTTTTTTTATAGATCATATCCGGAAGGTCGTCAATACCGGGCATGTCGTATGGTGGATCGGCAAAAACAATGTCTGTTGGAATATTATAGGAAAGCAGTAATTTATAGGCATCCTGCTGAATAACTTTCAGATTATCGACATTGAATTTCTCAGCGGTATCTTTAATGAACTTTGCCAGCTGGGCTTTTTTTTCCACTGCATACACGTATTCCACCCCGCGTGAAATGAACTCCAGAGCCATGCCACCACTTCCTGAAAAAAGGTCGAGTACTACTTTTCCTTCAAAATCAATCAGAGCAGGTAAAATATTAAACAATGCCTCGCGGGCCATATCAGTAGTAGGTCGCATACCGGCATTGGTAGGCGGATAAAAGGTCCTTCCTCTCAAACTACCGCTGATAATGCGCATTTTATTTCTCGATTAAAGTGTAGAATTGATGTGATATCTTGCTGCTTTCCGGGTGCTCGTCAAATCTTTCCTGCAGGAATTTCACATCTGCAAAATAGTATGAAACCTGTTCCATTAAGGGTGAGGATGATGAAATTTCACCACTTAAATACAGTGTCAGAATCTCATTTTTTAAACCGGTACACTGAATGCTTCCCAGAAGGAAATACATGAAGTCATTTTTAGCAGCAAAGTCAAATTTATTGAAAAGTTGTAATTTCCCATCAAATACTATGGCTACAAGGAAAGAGTGACTTAAAACATGTATATATGCTCCTCCCGAATTCACAGAAAGCACTTTATTTAACCATGCGGCAGCAAAATCTTCGGTATTTTTTGCATTTATCAACTCCGACTGGGCAGAAAAAATTGGCGATGAACCATCAGCTACCAATACTGAGTTGATTTTCTCAATTGCCGAATCCAGAATAGTATGGTCTATTTGCTCAGGATATATATAATCTAAGGCAGAAGCATAGTCGCTTTTATTAAACAATCCCTCGGGTATAAGAGTGAAACGAGGTGAAAGAATTTGCATATCACAATCATTCAATACTTCGTTTCCGAATTTACCAATAAGATACTCTTTGAGTTCTTTGATGCCCTGATGATGGTTTTCCGGATTCAATCCTGCGTGCAGAGCGTAAATGACCTTTTCGCTGCTGTATGCTATGAAAAAAAAGCTATAATCCTGAATTGCTATAGCTCTTTTAATATTTGAAGAGAGGGTGGAAACACCCTCCTCAAAATGATATTCTGTGTGTATATTTGGCATTACTCCCAGTTTCCGTCAGTGGTAGGATCATACATTGATCCAAATCTCAGCCCGTCTTCCGGATCAATATTATATCTCTTAAGGTTCATTCCTTTCAGGAATTGTTTATTCATTGCAGAGCATTCGATAACATTTACCGGAACATTTCCTTTTTCGATTACATCACAGGTAAGGACAAACTGTTCAAAAGGTTCACCCCCATGGTCAGAATAAGGAATATATCTGATATTATCGGCACTAAATTCCGGACGGTCTTTAAAGATAGAATCCATAACAAGCGCATACCCAATGGTGTCGATTATGGGGTTGGTAAATGTTGAGTCACCCGGACGTGCAGTCAGTTTGATAATTGGAATCTGACCTTCTTTAATAAATGAAATAAGGGTGTCAAAACTTGCTGTATATCTACCGTAAATATTGTTGTACATTTCTTCACTGCTGCGAATGTCTTTCAGACGTTGAACCACAGCATCCTCTCTTTTATCACGTTCCTGATTGAAACGAACAGGGCCCATAATACTTTCGTAGATGAAGTATGCAAAAACGATAGCGCCAATAGCGAGCGCAACCTGAATGATCAATTTTATTTTCCTATTCATAGAAAGCTGTTTTTTTTTAGTAAAGATCGTAGTGCAAAATTAAAATCTTTTTCGAAGTATGCAACGCCGTTAACTGATTTTAATTACACAAAACATATAAATCGTCACGTGGGTTGATACATAAAACCGGAATATTTTCATCATTGCATATGAGTTTCTTCTCCTGGCTTCCTCCAAAGAAGTCAAAAATATCTAGTCTTAAAGTAGTTAAAGTGAGCATGGCGCCTATGTTCTGTTCTTTTATATAATTCATTGCACCTCCGTTGATTTTATGAATATTATATGCAAGAGGTACATTGATATGTTTAACTTCAACGTTTTTATATAGCTTCTCCATGGCCCCCATGTTGCTGTTGATTCCAATTTTAAAAAACTGGTCATTTGCTTTTGGTACAACAACATGTATAGTTGATTCGTAAAGTCTCCCAAAATAGGAAGCCCAAAGTATTTTTTCCTTCTCCTGTTTCTGATATCCCATTACATAAGCAATATCCTTGAAATTTCTGGTGTGCAAGGCTCTGGGTACCATCATAAACGGGGTTCTGGATTTCTTGAGTTTTCGTAGTGTTCGGCCAATACCGGTATTGTATGAAGTTTTGTTTTTGTCGTGACCAATTAGAATTAAAATACTCTCACTCTTGTGCGCCAATGCAAAAAGGAGATCCTCTGCCGGCCCGTGCGGGACATATGATTCAACTCTTATATTGTATTTATTTTTCAGGTCACCAGCCAGTCTGGCCAGATCCTTTTTTTCTTCCGAACTGGCATTGGCCCTAAATAATATAATGCCTGCCCTGAATACTTTAGTAAGTGCAATACCTTCTTGAAGTGCCACATCCGAAAGCTCATTTCCAAAATACGGGATAAGAATGTTCCAGTTTTTGTTTTTTAGTTTATCGATGTCCATCAATGCAGTTTAATCAGTCTTCTGGTGCTTTGCGAGTTTTGGTTTCCAATTACAAACAGATATAGACCGTCAGGCAAGTTGCTAATGTTTACCAACATGTCATTTTCAACATTCTTTTCGGTTTGTACTAATCGACCCTGGTTATCAAAAATACGAAGTGTTAGATTGTCAGTATTATTTAGAATACGTATTTGTACCTTGTCGTATGCGGGGTTGGGGTAGATCATAAAATCATATGCGGCTTGTGATTGTGCAGAAAGTAAAGGGTCAATATATCGTAGCTGTGCTGCTTCAGCACCCGACATAATATCATTATAGGTATAACCGGCAATTATGGCAAATGAAACTTCAAGTGTATCACCTATTGCAATATTATGTGGTCCTGAACTCATCATTGACGTAACATCGTTTCCGTTAATTTCAGTGCCTGCAGCTTCCCGGTTAGTAATCATCATTGTGTATTTTTCCATATCGGTGAAACCATCGGTGAGGGTAACACTGCCATTAAATCCGTCGATGTCGCCTGCATAATGATAGCTGTTTGAAGGGGTAAGCAACTTAATAGCCACAAAACGTGATGAATCAGTAGTGATAGTAATCAGGGATGAAGTTGCCGTATCGTAATAACATCTGTTGGCATCTTCAGTAAGGATATCCCAATCGGCAAAATATGCAGCATATGCTCCTGTGATATCCAGTGTATCAGTATTAACGATCTCATATCTTACAATTATGTAATTCTCATCGGCCGGAGTATTCCAAGCATATGCATATTGCGTTACGCTGATATGGTTCTGATAAGCAGAATCTGCTCCTGAGTCATTATATTCTGACATGATACACTGATCACCAAAATACGGATGGTTGATTTCCTGCACGAAACTGGTTGAAACCAGGTCGCTGTCTAAAGGCTCAATAATACTGTACAGATTATCGGAAACCTTCTGACTCGATGTTCCAAACATAAATCCCGATCCTGCAATAATACTGCTTGCCCCATCAAATCGAAATCCTTGTCCCTGAATATAGTTCTCAAGATCATTATAGCCAATATTACCGTGACTGGTAATAGTAGTTATAATAAGATTGGTGTCGAGATCCATATAATCCTTATTAATGCTGAAAAAGAAATAATCGGGAGAATTATAGTTGAATGGAGTATCAACGAAGTGAACAATGAAGTTCAGTTTTGTACTGGGTGGTGTATTACTTTTAATTCTGAGGCGGAATGGTGTTGTAAGGTTGAATGTGTCCTGCATAGTTGGCAGTACACCAATGTACCATGATGAATCCACCATTTCTACCCATGGGTCGAGACACTCCAAAAAAGCATATAATGAATCGCTGTCTTCCAGGTAATTGATTATTTGCATAGTGATATCAAGCGTGTCGCCCGGTCCATATATCTCATTATCATTATCTGTAACATCATAATCAATCATTCTGACGCCCGGTCGGAAAGTATCAGTAATTGCTCTGTATAGGTTAACTCTTCCACTTCCCAGCATGGTTGCATAGGGAAGATTTCCCGCAATGGTATCAATATAATCTGAAGTATTACGAAGCCTTTCGGCAATTTGCAGATAATTAAGAGAAGGATAGTATGAAGCTACAAAAGCAGCGCATCCTGCCACTATCGGGGAAGCCATTGAGGTTCCATCTGAATTGGTAAATGATGATCCTGCCCAACACGAATATATGGCATGGCCCGGCGCTGAAATATCGACGGTGTAACCGTAGCTTGAATTTGCCCATTTTACGTCGCTGATATTTGTAGCCGCCACTCCCATAACATATGTATAGGATGCTGGATAAAAAGGTATCTCATTATTGCTGTTTCCGGCAGCAGCCAGAACCAGTGCTGAGCAGTTGTGAGTTACATAGTTAATAATATCTTGCCCGTATTGACCCGAAGAATATGTGCTGCCCCAGGAGCAATTGATAAAATCAGCACCATGCTCAGCGGCATAGATTACACCTTCGTATGTGGCTATTAAATTTCCATATTGATTGTCAACCTTCACAGGAAGTACTTTACAATTAAAACTGACACCGGCCATTCCAAAAGTATTGTCGGTACTGGCACTTGAGATTCCTGTAACATGAATGCCATGGCCAATCTGATCATATTGCGGGTTATTGTCGAAAGCACCCATATCCCAACCTTTAAAATTGTCAACATAGCCGTCGTTGTCATTGTCTATGCCGTCTTCGGGATCATTATAATTGTATTTTACTGCATTAACCAAATCGGGATGCGCAAATTCAATCCCTGTATCGGTAATTCCAACTACATAATTACTGTCTCCCTGATGTATGTCCCAGGCCTGATAAGCCTGAATATTTGAAAGGTAGTATTGGCTGCCTATGTTTGGGTCGTTTGGAGTATACAATAATTGTGGAATAATGTGCGGAACAGCATATTCGAACAATCCACATTCAAGTAATAGATTAATGGCATAATCAATTTCTGTATTACTGCTATAACTGAGTTCATAAATCAGGCTCAGGTCTGTAAGCGGCATCCCATATTGATTATATTTTTCTTTTGGTACAGGGCTGAAAGGAAATTTTTGTTTTATATCTATTACATTTATCTTGCTAAACACATTCTGTAAATCCCGGTTTGAAAAATTGTCTTTTTCTGACGGCAAAAACTTAAAAATGATATGACCCTGCAGATAATCGGCTTCTGTTATTCCGTCAGGCAGGACATATCTTTCCTGCGCTGAAATATTCGGTATGAATATACCGAGAGCAATAAAAAAGGCAATTATAACTTTCATCGACGTGGTTTCTTAATACCTTATACAAATATACGAAATAATGAGCACGTATAATCGTATTTGTGTTTGTTATTTGATTGTGAAAAGACGTAAAAAGTAAAATATATTCAGGTGTTCTGTTTATATAAATAAAAAAGGAATTTTTACATTTGCAGCATAATGGAGCATACATTCGACAATATCAGACCCTACCGTGATGAAGAAGTGGCACTAGCTGTTTCAGAATTAGTGCAGGAAGCAGATTTTTACAGAATACTGCAGTTTTTGTATAAAGAGAAAGCGGACCAGGTTCTCGAAAACCTGAAAAGTGCAAATAGTATTATGGATTTTCAGGTGACATTTATTAAGCCAGTTCTGGAATCTATGATTAAAGAAACAACCAATGGTGTGAGTTTTTCAGGACAGGAAAATTTACCCAGGAATAAAGCTTGTCTGTTTGTTTCCAATCACCGCGATATTGTTATGGATCCTGCATTGGTCGATTATGGTTTGCATTTAAATGGGATGGATACCGTTGAAATTGCCATCGGTTCAAACCTCTTGATTAAGCCATGGATTGAAATGATGGTGAAACTTAATCGCTGTTTTGTTGTTCGTCGCGGAGTTCATGGTAGGGAATTATTATTGAGCTCAAAGAACATGTCGTCGTATATTCACGATACCATCAGTAATCGTAATGACCACGTGTGGATTGCACAACGGGAGGGTAGGGCCAAGGATGGTGACGACCGCACCCATAGTGGAATCTTACGTATGCTTAATATGGGAAGCGGAGAGAAAGATCCGGTTAAGGGCTTGGCAAAACTCAATATTGTTCCCATCTCAATATCATATGAATTCGATCCCTGCGATGTACTTAAAGCAAAAGAACTCGCATTAAAGGCTTCCGGAAAAGAATTTGTGAAGACTCAGGAGGAGGACCTGCAAAGCATGGCATTGGGTATGAGTGGATATAAAGGTAAAGTGCATATTCATTATTCAAAACCAATAACTGAAGATATACTCAGATTGAAATCGGATGATCCGCAGGAAGTTTATAACGATATCGCCTCCGTTTTGGATAAAGCAATACATGCAGGCCTTAGAATTTTCGGGTCTCATAAAGCAGCTGCAGCATTATTGAATCCAGATGCTATGGATGCAAGTGTTGATGAAATTAGTGAGTTCAGGCATTATCTTTCAAAACAGTTGTCAAGATATAATGCTGATGAAAAACTGGCTGAGTTCGTTATGTTGCAATATGCCAATCCGGCAATAAATGCAGGCAATGCGTTGACTGGGAATTAAAACCCCCAGAGAAAAACAAAGATTGCAATAGTGCCCACAAGCAAAACTGCTTTAATTAATGTTCCTCCTTTATTTTTGGTAACCATAAAACCATTTGGGTCGCGTATAACCCGATATATTCCACCCTCGTCAATAATCAACATGGGAATATAAATACTGCACGGAGCTGTAACCCCATCTTTTCTTGCCGGAATCCATGGTGGCATGTCTTCAAGAGCCCTTTCAATTTGTCTCTCCAAATACACATTTGTATTGTATTCAAAACGGCTGCTGTCCAATAAGCCCAGTTCCGATAAATGAAGGACGAGAATAACCCTGAATTCCTTTTGTTCATTATCGCCTTTTATTAAGTGGGTTGGGTGCAGACGGTGTTCAAAAAACACATAAAGCGCATCTTCTCCTCCTGTATACCGAGCAAGTGTGTCAACATCGTTGTAACTGTAAAAGGTTCCGTATTGATGCATGTGATTGGCATTCTGACCGTAAACCAGGTTTATGGAAAACAAAAATGCCAGTATTAACACATACTTCATTTCTAAGCTATTTAGAAAGTTCTCTTATGAAAGTTCTGAATGATTCAAAATCCCTGAAAACAGTGGTTTTCTTATCTAATTGTTTTTCATAATCTTTTTCAAAGTTTCCACCCAGCAATATTTCTGAATCAGTAAATATTTTGCGTATTTCAGAAACTCCCTGGGTTAAAACTTTTAATGGTTTGTGCGATATGCTTTGTGTGAAGATATACTTTGCATTGATGTTTTGGCGGATAACCTTTAACTCTTCAATAGGCACTGATACGCCTAGATAGATGCTTTTATATCCGTTTAATCTGATTAAATAGTTGGTAAACAAAAGTCCAATATCGTGCAAATCACCCGGGAAAGTGAATAGGATAAATGTTTTTTCTTCGGGCAAGGTACTGTTGCTTGAAATACTGTCAGTTGCAGCCATAATCTTCTGGCGGATCAGGTTGGCCACAAAATGTTCCTGTACAGGGCTAATACTTCCCGTGCTCCATAATACTCCAATGCGACTTAAAAACGGAGATATTACATTAATCATGGCCTCGTCGAGACCCATATGCAATACCAGATGATTCATGATGTCCTCAATTTTATCTTCATTAAATGAGGTCATGGCCATAACCAAAGCGTCGATCTGAACCTCACTGTCGCTAAGAGGCTTTTGATAGTCAAGGACAAGCTCGTTGATTTCATCGGCAGACATGGCTGCAAGTTTTGAAATCTTAATGCCGTTCTTATTCAGAAAAGAAAGTTTCAGGAAATACCTTAAGTCATCATCATCGTAATGGCGAAAATTATTTTCGCTGCGTTCAGGCTTCAGTATACCATAACGTTTCTCCCAGATTCTAATAGTGTGTGCCTGAATACCACTTATTTTTTCGAGGTCTTTTATATTGTATTGGCCTTCCATGTTTAACTAATTTCAGCAAAAATACAACAAAATTCTTAGAAAGTCAACACGGAAGGCCAAAAAATGATGATTACCTGATAATTAGCAGGGTTTTGTTTTAAAATATGCTCTGAAAGTGTAAGAAAAAAGCCGGACAAAGCCGGCTTTTAACGCAAAGGGTTAGGGTATGATTATTTGATGATATTAAGTGCTTTCATTTCGTAATCCTGTTCATATTGGAACATCATGAAATACGATCCTGCTGGAATATCGGAGAGATCAAGATATGTGCTTGACTGACCAAATACTTCCTGAGTTCCAAAATCTTTAATCATACGTCCGGCATTATCAAAAAGGAGTAGATTAACAGAACTGTTTCCATCAACTGAGATGTCGACATTAACGAAATCTGTGGTTGGGTTTGGATACATATTAAGAACACTGCTGGTTTCTTCATTTAGTCCGGTGCTGATCATAGGAAGGGGAATAAGATCTCCTCCTGAAGGCAGAGCTACATATAGACCAAATGCTTCGCCATTGCTGTTGTTTGCCGGGTTAAGGAATCCGCTTGCAAGAACTACCAGTGCAGCATCTTCCAGCCCTAAAGTCATTAGTGGAGCCTGATAGCTGGCAACAACAGTACTCTGGTCTGAAGTTGTAATGTCGAGTACATAATCATCAGTCATCAGTTCTAAATATCCGTTGTATTCGTGAAGATTAGCATCATCAACAAGTGTACCGGCACCACGAAGTGATTCAACAACATCTACTGTAGGAGCATCAGTACTTCCATGAAATACAAGTACATCGGTGTTTCCTGTCATAGATGCAGCCTGGCGGGCGCCGCTGTAGATATAAAGATCAAATGGAATCATAGGGTTATAACCTGCAGGACTAACAATACCACTGGCAATGGCTATATATGATTCATTAGCCATTGTGTTTACATTAAAAGTAGCAATAGCATCGCCGGCAGACATTGAGTTTGAAGGTGCAATGCCAATGGTGTGATCAATATTTGCAGCTATTTGTACAAAAGGAGTTGCAGTTCTGAATTCGAAATCGTCAATAAGTAGTTCATCGTTTCTGTATACATCAACCATATTGGCAGCAAGATCAGCAGAGTTGTGAATTACCTGTAGTTCACTGTATTCAACTGTTGGCAGTGGGATGAGAGCTCCGCCGGAAGGCAGTGCTACAAACATTCCGAAAGCCGGACCATTATTATTGGCCGCAGGATTAAGAAATCCGCTTGCAACAACAGTTAATGCAGCATCCTGAAGTCCAAGACTTGCAAGAGGAGTGCGATAGCGAACAACGGTAGTTGACTGCATGTCGTCTGTGATATCAAGAATATAGTCATTGGTGCCTAGTGGAGCATATCCGCTAAACATATTCAATGCAAGATTATCGATAATAGTTCCTGCAGGGAAATGAGTTTCAACTGCATCAACAGTAGGAGCATCGCTTGAGCCGTTGAAAACCAATACATCTGTATTGCCCATCATGTCGGCACTTTGTTTTGCTCCGGAATAGATGTGGAGATTGAAAGGATCAACAGCAGTGTATGAAGGGGCATCAACAATACCACTGGCAATAGCTATATATGATTCATTTGCCATGGTGTTAACATTAAAAGTAGCAATGGCATCACCTGAGGACATTGAATTAGCAGGTGCAATCCCAATAACATGATCGATATCGGCAGCTATATTAACAAAAGGAGAGGCGGTTCTGAAAGCGAAATCGTCAATCAGCAGTTCATCGTTTCTGTATACATCTACTACTGATGCAACTGCATCGGCAGAATTGTGAATAACCTGGAGTTGACTGTATTCAACCATTGGAAGTGGAATCAGTGCTCCGCCTGAAGGAAGTGCAACATAAAGTCCGAAAGCCGGGCCGTTATTATTGGCTGCAGGATTAAGGAATCCGCTTGCAACAACAGTTAATGCTGCATCCTGGAGTCCAAGACTTGCAAGAGGAGTGCGATAGCGAACAACCGTAGTTGACTGCATGTCGTCAGTAATATCAAGAATGTAGTCATTTGTACCAAGGGGAGCATAACCGCTGAACATATTCAGGGCAAGATTATCAATAACAGTTCCTGCAGGAAAATGTGTTTCAACCGCATCTACTGTAGGAGCATCGCTCGAACCGTGGAATACCAATACGTCGGTATTGCCCATCATGTTTGCTGACTCTCTGGCAC
Organism: Marinilabiliales bacterium; assembly: GCA_002869435.1. Lineage (GTDB taxonomy): Bacteria > Bacteroidota > Bacteroidia > Bacteroidales > DTU049 > BM518. Next base: position 10,567 of record PKSX01000097.1, read on the forward strand.
CTGCATAAATATGCAGATTAAATGGATCTGCAGCAGTGTAGGCAGCGGTATTTACTATACCACTTGCAATGGCTACATATGTTTCACTTGCTGTGAGTACAACAGGGAAGTTTACGATAGTATCATTTACCGACATGGAATTTGATAATGCAATACCGATATTAATTGTTACACCCGCAGGGGCATTAATAAAAGGTGTTGCTGTTCTGAATGCAAAATCATCCAGTTCAAGAGATCCGTTTAAATAAACATCTACCTGAGCTGCTGCAGCATCAGGTGAATTGTGAATTACTTGCAAACGTGCAGTTTGCGCGTTTGATATGAGACTGGTGCCAAGCATCAGTGCTATTGCAACGAAAAGAGAGTTAATTGTTTTCATGGTTTTATGTTTTTTGTATTGTTTAATTAAGAAGCAAATATATTAAACAAAAATGGACTGTACAAGTTTTGTTTAATAAAATAACATTTATTTAAGACAAAAATTTCTTATCTTATTGAATACTAGATATATGTGTTTTGTAAGCATGTTTTATTAAATATAATTAATGTGGTAAAGTATCGATATTCAGTCTTTTATGTTTGTTTTTGTCATGCAGAATGCATTTATATATAAGGTATAAAAAAAGCCCGCATTTGCGGGCTTAATAATAAAGTATTCTAATAAAGATTACAGAAGTCTAAAAATGAATTTCATGCTGTATTGTCTTTCATTGTCGCTTTCTTCGAATACCATACTGCTGAGTTTCGAGCTCACATAGTTTTTTAGTGTGGCATCGTTACTGTTGATCTGGTCTACATATACGTAACCGTCTTTAGAAACAGTGAACTGAACCAAAACATCTCCTTCGATATTATTGTTTCTTAAGTCCTCAGAGTACTTGATTTCTGTACGAACTTCATTTTCGATAACGGGGTCGTTGATACTCATTGAATAAAATGGTAAAACGACCAGGGCTATAATTGCAATTAGAGTTTTCATTGTTGTGATTTTTATTGTTTAAATTCAATGCAAATATATTAAACAAAAAACTACTGTACAAATTTTGTTTGTTAAAATAGTCTTATAATTAAACATTTATTAATGCTACTTCTTCTGAAAATGTATATTTAATGCTTATTCCTGAACACAAAAAATATAATTAATTTTATCACGATTTTATTCATATGAAACTGACAAGAACAGATCGGATACTTCTAATTATAATTATTGCTGTTGGGGCGATACTCCGTTTATGGAATTTGCCCAATGTACCATTTACATACGATGAGTTTAGTGCATTATTTCGTACACAATTTGATTCCTTTTCTGATTTGATTACATATGGTGCACGAATTGATGGTCACCCGGTGGGTATACAGGTTTTTCTTTATTACTGGACTCAGATTTTTGGTTTTTCAGAAGCCTGGGTTAAGCTTCCGTTTATACTTGCCGGACTTGCATCAGTTTACCTGATTTTCAGAATATCATGGAACTGGTTTGGTCGCAGTACAGCATTTCTATCGGCATCTGCAATGGCATTTATGCAGTTTCCCCTTATTTATAGCCAAATTTCGCGTCCATATTCCAGCGGTCTCTTTTTTGTGCTTTTAATGGTCTTTTTCTGGTCCAGACTGCTGTTTGATAAGGAAAAAGAATATTGGAGGAGTTTTGCCGGTTTCGTTTTGGGTGCTGCATTATGTACATATAACCACTATTTTTCAGCTTTAATGGTTGTAATCGTTGGAATGAGCGGTTTGTTTTTTGTCCGTGGAAAGTTCATGTGGCGATATTTACTGGCGTCGGCATTGATCATGATTTTATACATACCACATTTTGAAATATTCCTTCATCAGATCTCGCTTGGTGGAGTAGAGCAGTGGCTGGCCAAACCTACACCGGCATTCTTTAAAGATTATATGCGGTATATCTTCCATTTTTCCTGGCCTCTCTATGTAGGTTCATTATTGCTATTGCATGTGGGATACATACGCGGAGCTGTTTTGCGCAAACATAAATGGAATAAATATTTTACTCTGGTCATTGTGTGGGCTGTATTACCGGCACTTATCGGATATTTATATAGCATAAAAGTAGCTGCTGTACTGCAATTTTCAGTATTGATATTTTCATTTCCTTTCTTACTGATGTTTCTGTTTGGATTTTTTCAATTGCAGAAAATCAGGTTGACAAATATTCTGGTTATTGTATTTTCTCTGGGCTTGATTATTACACTGATTTTTGAACGTCAGCATTATAAAATGTTCTATAATTCCCATCTGGAGCAGGGATTTGCTGAAGTGAAAAACATGGAAGCACAATATGACCCTGCAAAGACGCTGGTTGTTTATACTGTACGCGAAGAGATAGCTGAATATTACAGCGATGAATACAAAATTTCCGGAGACCAGAAATTCATCAATTACGACTCACTGCAAAACATAAAAGTTTTAACGGCTGAGCTTATGAGCGGGAAGTACGATTATGTGTGTCTCATTAGTCCGGATCCGGTTTTATACAGGCAGATTTCAACGCTTTTTCCTTTAGTTATTAAATCCCGACATCTTGATCAGGGTGGGTTTTATGTATTCTCCAAAGAAGAATCTGAAGAATCCCCGGATTACTATTATTCCTCGGATTTGCTTTTTAATAAAGATCTGAATCAAAACTGGAATATTAATACCGATTGTATCATAAAAGATACATTGACAGGTGAGGAATATTTTCAAATGCATCCGGGATTGGAATACGGATTATCACTGGTACTTCCTTTCGACAGTATATTAAAAAGCCGTATGGATTACCCGGAAGCAACTGCCTGGGTTTATCTGCCTGATTCTTTGGGTGAAGCCAACCTGACCATGACCATTGAAAGAGACACTTCGATGATAATGTTTCGGACTTTCCCGATTAACACAGAAACAGTACCGGTGAAACAATGGGTGCCGGTTAGCGGAGCATTGTTTCTTCCTGATAATAATGCTGATCTCGACAACACTATTATGAAGGTGTATATATGGAATAATGGTAGCAGTGTTCGTATAAAAAGTATGCATGTCGATTTTCGTGAAGGAAACAAAGTTCTATATTGGATAGTAAAGGGGCGGCAGAAATAGAAACATAATGAGGGCCATATTAAAGAAACTGAATTGGAATGAACTTGGCTTCGACATAGCCATGGTTATAATGGCTGCTATTTCATTTTTTGTAGTTTTTCCATCCGGAATAATACCTCAGGCAGGTGATCATACTTTATTACATCAGAATCTTATAGTTTTTGCAGAATTTGTTTTTGCTTTTGTGTTAGGAAAAGAAGGTCAACACTATTTGAAAGGGAGGCTCAGTACAGGAAAATGGCGTAAATACTATTATTTTATTGCTGTCTTTTATATTATTTCTGTGGCATATATAGCGATTCCGATTGTACTCGATGCGGTTGGAATTTTCGCATACGCTGTTGGCTTTTTCGCATGCATTATGGGTTTTGCCACAGGAACCGGAACATGGAATGAGGATTCGAACATTGGCAGGCAAATTAAAGCAAGAAAAGAAAAAACAGAAGAGAGGCAAAAAGAAAAAGAAGAAGGAAAGAGAAAAAAACGGTTGTCTGATTATTTGTGGGAAAAAGGCTTTGCTGTTATGATTAAAGATTACCCGGTTTTAATGGGTTTACCCTTGCTTTTTCTTTTTTATGGGATGGTATTTCTATTTAATGCTTGGGCTGGATTCTCCGGGTTAATGGGTGTTATTGCCTTTCTTGGTATTGTTATAGTACCTGTTATTGGAATGTTTGTGTTTGGTGCAATTGTGCTTATTATATCTATGTTGATTAGTAAAATACGATCTTTATCAAGAATAGCTGACGAACTTCTCATGAAGTTTTTCTTTCCAATGCTTTTTGCATTACTCTTTCTGGTATGGAATAAGGTTTATTTATTTTATATTATTGGAGAGGATACATCTTTTTTTAGGTTGGTATTGCTTTCGTTATTTCTGGGTTTGATTCCTTATCGCTTTTTACTGATGATAAGGCCTCCGGTAAATTTTCTGAATATCGTATTTGCCCTAATGGCATTAGCAATATATTATGTGTCATATTTTATATCATAACCGTTGGTAAATCAAACTATCATTTGATCCTGTAATCTTGCTTGTCGGGTAATTTATACTCAATATAAATTACTTGATAATCAATATATTAGGATTTTTTTTGTAGTTTTATTGTCATATTTAATTTGTTTGTTATGAGGATATTTATTTTTCTATTGGGGGTTTTAAGTGTTACTTTGGTTTATTCGCAAAATGTGGGTATTAGTAATACTGCAATTACACCGGATGCTTCTGCCGGCTTTGAAGTCAGGTTCACTGATAGAGGTGTTCTAATTCCACGCGTAGCATTAACCAGCACATTGGATGTAGTAACCATTGCTGCACCAGCAACAAGTCTCTTGGTGTATAACACAGCAACAGCAGGGGTTTCACCAAATAATGTTGTTCCGGGGTTTTATTATTGGGATGGTTCAAAATGGGTGAAATTTTTTACGGGAGCACAAAGTGACGACTGGCAATTGCTTGGTAATGCCGGTACAAATCCTGCAACAAATTTTTTGGGAACAACCGATGCGGTAGATCTCGTATTCAGAACCAGTAATACTGAAAAGATGCGGGTGGAAAGTGGAGGAAATGTGGGTATTGGAACAACAAATCCAAATTATAAATTGCACATCTACGGCACTTCAAATAATGCTGCCGATGTGTATTCACAAACCGATGCAGGACGAATTGTAAAACACTGGTTTGTTAATGGAGGCAGAAGCTGGTCGGTTGGACAAATAGGGACAACACAGGCACCAAATTATAGTTTTCATATTACTGATGAGACTGCAGGGTTACCCCGTATGGTAATCACTACTGCCGGCTATGTTGGTATTGGTACAACAAACCCAAGTGAAGATTTGCATGTTGCCGATAATGTAAGAATTGATGGAGGTATCCACGATGGTGCAAGCTTTGGAACTGATGGTCAGTTTTTGGCAACCTATGGTTCAAACGTTGTATGGGCCGACCCAAAATGCGTTGATTACCCAAGTGGGTTTGAATCAGATTTAGGGGTTTGGTCAAATGTGTCCGGTGATGATGCAGACTGGACGAGATTTACAGGAACCACAGGTTCTGTCAGTACTGGTCCAACTGCTGCAAATGAGGGATCTTATTATATATATTGTGAAACTTCAGCACCCAGGGTTGCAGGTGATAATTTCTTATTGCAAACCGGTGTAAGAACTTGCGATAATCCAAGTATTCGTTTTGATTATGATATGTACTTTAATGCTGCAACTGACGGAACGCTCAGTTTAGAAGTTTCTACAGACGCAGGGTCAACTTGGGCAAGCATTTGGTCAATGACCGGTGATCAGGGAAATGTTTGGCATGATGATCAGGTAGTTTCTTTAGCTGCATATGCAAATTCCTTTTTAGAGTTAAGATTCAGTTTTACTATGGGAAGTTTGGGTACTTCATACCAATATGATTGCGCATTGGACGATATTGTTCTCAGTGATATTAACAGTATTGAACGTTTGGGAGATGATGTTGTACAAGAATGCTGGCAATTATTAGGAAATAGCGGAACAACTACCGGAACAAATTTTCTCGGAACAATTGACGCTGTTGAGCTTGATTTCAGAACCAATAATACTGTTTTTATGCGCTTAACTACTAAAGGGCAGATTGAAACATATAATACGGGGCAGTCAGTGTTTATTGGTGAGGGTGCAGGTGAGAGTGATGATCTTACAGCTAATTTGAATGTCATTATAGGGAGAAATGCTGCTTATAATTCAACAACAAGTCAACAAAACGTAGTTATTGGGAATGCAGCGTTATATTCTGGTACAACCGGGAACTCAAACAATGTGGCTATCGGTTATAATGCGATGACTGGTACAGCTGCTTTCACTAGCTCGGCAGGAAATGTTGCAGTAGGATCATATTCGTTAAGAGATATTAATGGTGGAGATTATAATGTTGCTTTAGGGTATAGTGCTATGGAGAATACTACAACGGGAAGCAATAACCTAGGAATAGGACGTTTTTCATTATATGAAAACACATCTGGAGAATATAATATTGGACTTGGCTCTTATGCATTATACTACAATACGACGGGTGTTAGGAATATTGCGCAAGGATATCAAGCCATGTATAACGCAACAACATCAAATAATTATAATGTTGCGGTAGGCGATGGTAGCATGCATTGCACAGCTGCCTTTACTAATTCACTACACAATATTGCAATAGGATATAATTCTTTATACTCAATTAGTGGTGGTGATTATAATATCTCTATTGGTCATGAATCTTTAATCTTAAATAATACAGGTAGCAATAACATTGCTATTGGAGATGTTACCTTGTCAAACAATAGTTCTGGATATGAAAATATTGCAATTGGATCTGGTGCATTGCTAGGTAATACAACCGGCTATAATAATATTGCTATAGGCGAAGAGGCATTATGGAATAACTCAACAGGCTATAACAATGTTGCAATTGGGTATTGGGCATGTCATGGAGATGCAAATGGTGTATATAACACCGGTGTGGGGCGATATGTTTTATATCAGAATCAAGGGAATTATAATACCGGAATAGGTTATGCAGCAGGTGCCGGTGCCGGGAGCCCAACGTATACATATTGCTCTTTTCTCGGTTACGATGCCGATGCAACCGGTTCTTATAACAATGCAATGGCTTTGGGATATAATGCAAGCGTGACTGCATCCAACAGGGTGAGGGTAGGGAACACTACAATAACCAGAATTGGTGGCCAGGTAGGCTGGTCAACCCTTTCCGATGGCCGTGTAAAAGAAAATGTAACAGAAGATGTAACCGGCATCGATTTTATAATGCAGCTGAGGCCCGTAACTTTCAATATCAATAAAGATAAGCAGGATGAGATTATTGGCCGTCCCGATAGTTCAGAATATGCAGGAAAATACAATATCGAAAATATCCGCTTCTCCGGTTTTATTGCTCAGGAAGTAGAAGAGGCTGCCGCAGAAGTGGGATATGATTTCAGCGGAGTGAAAAAGCCGGCTCATGATAATGATCTCTATGGATTAACTTATTCAGAATTTGTTGTGCCTTTAGTTAAGGCTACTCAGGAGCAGCAAGAAATAATTGAAGACCAAAACGAAAGAATTGGCAACCTTGAAAAAGAAATTGAAGAACTTAAGCTATTGATTGAAAATTTGACAGAGCAGGAATAATATTATGATTCTCTTTTGATAATTTGCCGCAATTGTACCACTAAAGAGATATTATTTCAAAAGAATCATTATTAAAACACGAATTTCCAAATTTAATTCGTGATAAATCATTAGCTGTAATTATTAAGGGAAATACGATGCAGAGTGATGTAATTCGTGTATTCGTGGTTATATATTTCTATGTGGTAAGATAACGGATAATCATATTTGATATTTAGGAAATAGTTGGAAATTATAATCATGATTCATATATTTACAGATAATTTGTAAATATTTGATTATGAGATTTCTGTACCTATTTGCTTTTATTTTTTTGTTTTCAGGTTCACTCTTTGCTCAAAATGTCGGAATAAGTAATGCGGCAATTACACCTGATGCTTCGGCCGGACTAGAGGTTCAATTCACCGATAAAGGGGTTTTAATTCCCAGGGTAGCGCTTACATCTGTAAATGATGGTACTACAATAACCAGCCCAGCCACATCATTACTGGTGTATAACACCGGAACCGGTGGCTTAAGTCCTGTTGGGTTTTACTATAATTCAGGAACTCCGGCAGCACCAAACTGGAAACGTATTGCAACAGGTACTGGCTCAGCCGATGATGCATGGCAGATTCTAGGTAATGCCGGAACGGTAAATGGCACAAACTTTATTGGAACTACCGATAATGTTGATTTTGATATTAGAACAAATAATACCGTGTTTGTTAGAATTTCAACTAAAGGACAAATTGGAGTTTTCAATACAGGGTCTTCAGTGTTTCTTGGAGGCGGTGCCGGTCAAAACGATGATCTTTCAACCAACCATAATTCATTTATTGGGGCAAATGCGGGGTATAGTAATACCAGCGGAGCGTACAATGTTGCCTTGGGTAGCAGTGCTTTTAATTTGAATACAACTGCAAGTCAAAATACAGCAATTGGATACAGGTCTTTATTTACGCAATCTTATAGTAACTCAGGAGCATTGTATCCAACAAATAATACAGCCATTGGTTTTTATGCATTATACAATAATCAGCCAACAAACACAACAACAGGCGATGAAAATACTGCTGTTGGCTCCAGTTCTCTGTATTCAAATACAACGGGGCGTTGGAATACAGCTACAGGGTATAATTCATTGTACTCAAACTTGACCGGATTTTACAATGTAGCAAATGGAGCAAGAGCGCTTGATGCAAACACTTCAGGCAATAGCAATGTAGCTGTTGGGGTTACTTCATTGTTTAACAATACCAGTGGCTCATTTAATTTTGCGGGAGGGGGTTCAGCATTGTTCAACAATAATGCCTCATATAATGTGGCAGTAGGTCATCAGGCGCTTTATGAAAATACATCAGGGGAGGAAAATATTGCTATTGGTTATCAGGCTATGAATAGCAATACATTGGGGGATAATAATACAGCAATTGGTCAAAATGCTTTATATTCTGTGGTGAATGCATATGGAAATACTGCTGTTGGTTCAAATGCAATGTATAGTAATACCGGTGGTGTGAATACTGCTGTAGGTGTTAACTCTATGTATTCAGGTCTAGGTGTGAGAGGTAATACAGCAGTAGGAGCCTACACCATGCAAAATAATACATGGGGGAGTTATAATACGGCAATTGGTGATATGGCATTATTCACTCAATCATATGATAATTCTGCCTCAAACTATGGTACAAATAATACTGCAATAGGATACAGAGCCTTATATACAAATAATCCAACAAGTACAAGCACAGGTGTAAATAATACAGCAATTGGTGCAATGTCTGCTTATTATAATACAACCGGAAGAAGCAATACATCAGTTGGGTATAAATCGTTACAGGAAAACACAACTGGAGATGGTAATACTGCAATTGGAGATAGTGTTCTTTTGAACAATACTACAGGAACACTCAATCTTGCTGCAGGCAAGAATGCATTAATGACAAGTACTAATGGATTTAATAATGTTGCTCTAGGCAATATGTCAATGTATTTTGCTTCCAGTACAAATCATAATAATGTTGCAGTAGGTAATTCTGCCATGAATGGTACAGCTGCTTATAATAATACTGCTTATAATGTTGCAATTGGTTACAATACTCTATTTAGTGTTAATGGCGGAGATAATAATGTAGTTTTGGGAAATCGTGCAGCATATAGTAATAGTAGCGGTTGCTACAATGTTGCAAGTGGCTTCACTGCTTTGTATTCCAATATAAACGGATATTATAATATTGCGCAGGGATTTGAAACAATGAAAAATGGAACTACTTCTAATTTTTATAATATTGCGTTGGGTGCCAGAGCTATGTATGGCTCTGTAGCATATACTAATACATACCGTAATATTGCCTTAGGTTCTAGTGCATTATATTCAATTAATGGGGGTAATGATAATATTGCTCTTGGAACGGAGTCTTTAAACTCTCATGAAACAGGTGACTATAATTTTGCGGCTGGTTGCCATGCTATGGATAATTCAAGCACGGGTAATGAGTATAACATAGCTTTAGGTTATTATGCAATGCAGGGAACTGCGAGTTACACAAATTCTACCAATAACATAGCTCTTGGATATGAATCATTATCATCCATTTCAGGTGGTGATTATAATATTGCTGTAGGGAGAAATTCTCTAAATGAGAATACAACCGGGAATTTTAATATTGCAGAAGGGCATTGGGCTTTATATAATAATACTACCGGTTCTGATAACATTGCTTTGTGTTATAGAGCAATGTATCATGGTACATCAGATAATGATTATAATATAGCGATTGGGCCCTATGCACTGCAAGGTTCAGGAACATATACAAATTCAGATTATAATATATCACTTGGGTTGTATTCTTTGTATTCTATTAACGGGGGCGACGACAATATTGTTCTTGGCAGAAGAGCAGCATATAATAATTCAAGTGGTAGCTATAATATAGCTCTCGGATTATATTCTTTACGTTATAACGGTAATGGTTCAAATAATGTATCACTTGGACAGGGTGCAATGGAAGGTACAGCGTCTTATCTTAATACAAATGAAAATGTAGCGCTGGGGTATAATGCAATGCATAATATTTCCGGTGGAGATTACAATGTTGCTCAAGGTACTGAAAGTATGTACTATTCTACTACCGGTTTATACAATATTGCCATCGGATATCATGCAATGCATGGAACTGCAACATATTCGGGCTCCAATAATAATGTGGCAATTGGGTATAGGAGTATGTATAGCCTGAATGGAGGTCAAAATAGTGTTGCAATAGGTGGTATGACTTTAGAGGATGTTACAACAACAGGATATAATGTTGCAGTTGGATATACAGCCGGAAGCTACCTGCATCCCAATACTCAGTTTACAACTTTGCTGGGATGGAATGCCAATGCTTCAAGTAATGCTGTTGCATATAATTATAGTGTTGGTATTGGTCATACATCGCGCATCTCAGCATCTCGACAAATAAGAATTGGAAATGGTACCAGTAACAATGCAACCAGTATTGGAGGTCCCGTAGGCTGGTCAACTGTGTCTGACGGTCGTTTCAAAAAGAATATTCAGAATGATGTTCCCGGAATTGAATTCATTTCTAAATTGAAGCCCATTACATACAATTTTGACCAGGAAGCATTAAACGACTATATGAATGTTCCGGATTCATTAAGAGATAGAAATCAGTCGGCTCAGGATTTCACTGTTTTGAAAACTGGCTTTATTGCACAGGATGTTGAACAAGCGGCCAAAGAATGTGGTTTTGAATTTGATGGGGTAGATGCACCAAAAAATGAAGGTGATTACTACGGTTTGCGATATTCAGCATTCGTTGTCCCCCTGGTAAAAGCCACCCAGGAGCAGCAGGAAATCATAGAGTCTCAGGAGCAGAAAATTGAGGCATTGGATCAAACTGTAATCTCTCAACAGGAAGAAATTGATTATCTAAAACAGGAAATTGAGGCTTTAAAGATTTTGATTACTGAGTAGTATCAAAAATCATATAGTTAGTTTGTTAACGACTACCGGTGCTTTCTTGCAGAGGATATTACCTTATTATTAATATTGTTTAATGTTTGTGAAATTCTTGTAAAACACAATCTTCTATATTATCTTTAACATCTTGTTAAATTTATGGTTATGAGGATAGTTTTTACATTTATTATGGCTTTAATAGGCGTAGCCCTGTTTTCACAAAATGTTGGAATCAGCAATACTGCAATAACACCTGATGCGTCTGCGGGTCTGGAAGTACAATTTACGGATAAAGGGATATTAATTCCTCGTGTTGCACTTACATCTGTTTCAGATGGTGTTACAATTACAAATCCTGCAACTTCATTGCTAGTATATAATGATGCGAGTGGCGGTTTAAACCCGGCGGGGTTTTATTATAACTCAGGAACTCCTGCTGCGCCAAACTGGAAACGCATGGCCACCGGTACCGGTGACCTGGATGATGCATGGCAATTGCTAGGAAATTCGGGAACCAATCCGGCTACAAATTTCCTGGGAACTACAGACGCGCAGGATCTGGTTTTTAGAACGAATAATACCGAGTGGATGCGGCTGCAAACGGATGGTACTTTGTGTCTGGGAACTGCAACTGATAATAATTCAAAGCTAAGGATTCAAATTGATCCGACAAATACTACAGATGCATATAGCGCCTATTTTTATAATGATGGTACAAATACTGCAGAAACATATGGCATATTTAATGTTAATAATAGTTTTACTGCAACCAATAAATATGGTTTATATAATTATGTTAATGCCGATGGTAATGGTGGTAGATATGGCATCAGAAATGAGGTGTATCAGTCGTCAGCAGGAACAAATCCTGCATATGGAACTTATAATTCGCTAAGATCATATTATAATAGTTCAAATTTTGGTATGTATTCATACCATGAAGCGAATGGTACAGGTGCACAGTATGGAACTCAAAATATATTAAACCTTGTCAATTCCACAGGTTCAGGAGCTATTGGGTATGCCAGTGCCAATGATATGAGAATAGGGAACTCTAATAGCACCTCAACAGTGTATGGCGAATATACTCAGTTGGATTTCAGTCTTGGAACAAAATACGGAGAGTATAAAAGGTTAAATACCACTGCAAGTTATTCGGCAACAAAATATGCCGATTATAATTACTTCACTGGCTCAGGTACAGGTTCAAATTATGGCTATTATAATAATTTCAGTATCTCAGGTTCAGGTCTGCAAAGTGGTTTGAGAAATCAGTTTTTTAATGTTTCAGCTACCAAGTATGGAATGTATAATTCTGTGCCAAACGGGACTGCAACTGGTTCCTTTTATGGAGTATATAATGACAACAATAATGATGGAACTGGAGAAAAGACCGGGATTTATAATTATTTTGCATCAGATTATGGCCCAATATACGGTGTTAGAAATAATATGCAACAGAACACCACCCATAATACAGTAATTTATGGGACAAGTACATACATTTCAAGTAATGGTACAGGAAATCACTATGGTATTTATTTGAATGTACCTGGTGGCTCAAATGATTATGCAGTGTATACATATAACGGAAATTCGGTTTTTAACGAAGGAGGAGGACTTTATGATTTTAGAATTGAAAGTGATGTTAATGCCAGTATGTTTTTTGTAGATGCAAGTACAAACAGAGTCGGTATTGGAACAAGTACACCTTCTCAGGAACTTCATGTCGCAGGAGATGTTCAAATTACCAGAGGTATACACGATGGTGTAAGTTTTGGAACAGCGGGTTATGTACTGGTAACCGACGGAGCAGGAGATATTACATGGACAGATGCAAGCACTATTTCCGGTGGAAATGATGACTGGAATCTGTTGGGGAACGCCGGTACCGTTACAGGTACAAATTTTTTGGGGACAACAGATAATGTTGAGTTGGATTTTCGAACCAATAATGTGATACGCTTAAGAATTTCAACAAAAGGTCAACTTGAAGCGATGAATACTGGGTACTCAGTTTTTATTGGTCAATATGCAGGGGAAGCTGATGACTTATCAAATAACTATAACTCTTTTGTTGGATACAATAGTGGTCGGTTTAACTCAACAGGTGCATATAATTCGGCATATGGTGCATATTCCGGATACAATAATTCAACCAGTTCCTATAACACAACAGTTGGTTATAGATCTTTCTACTATTCAACCAGTTCAAACGCCTACAATGTTGCACTTGGGAATGAGGCAATGGAGGGAGCAGCGGCTTATATAAATACCAACCATAATGTTGCATTGGGTTATCAATCATTGAACCATATAAATGGAGGAGATTATAATGTATCTGCGGGAAGTTATTCAATGCTGAATAATACGACAAGCTCGGGGAATGTTAGTATTGGATATAGAACCATGTTTTACGGTACGTCAACAAACATTTATAATGTAGCTTTGGGTTATTATGCAATGTCAGGATCAGCGGCCTACACCGGGACTTCATATAATGTTGGAATTGGCTATTATGCTTTATATGCTATATCAGGTGGAGATCACAATGTAGCGGTTGGAGGCAGTGCATTGAGAGATAATACGACGGCCGGATCTAATACAGCGTTAGGCTATTATGCAATGAGGTATAATACCACTGGTGCAGGAAATACTGCAATTGGTAATAGTGCACTATATAATAATATTGATGGAGCCGGAAATATAGCAATAGGAAGTAATTCAATGCTTGGAACTGTCGGGAATACAGGGTCTTTATATAATATTGCCATAGGTTACGCATCACTTTCTGATATTAATGGTGGCGATTACAATATTGCAGTAGGTCGATATACATTGGAAAACTCAACAACAAGTTCCTTTAATACGGCAATAGGCGATTATGCTATGGGATATGCAACATCATCAAATGTCGATAATGTTGCATTAGGCCGTGAAGCATTGCGTGGAACAGGGGTATATACAGGTGCAAACAGTAATGTTGCTATAGGTTCTTTTGCGCTAACAGATATTGCAGGTGGAGATCAAAATGTAGCCATTGGTACTCGAACTCTTACCAGTAATACGACCGGTTATTCAAATGTTGCGATAGGGTTTTACTCGCAAGATGCAACTACAGATGGTCATGATAATATTTCCCTTGGCTATTATTCGCTCTATAATAATACAACCGGAGATGATAATATTGCATTAGGGAATGAGGCAATGTATAATGGTACAACACTGAATGCTAATAATATTGCTTTAGGGATGGATGCTATGAAGGGAACTGCTGCATATACATCTACAAATAGTAATATTGCATTGGGAAATAGTGCATTGTATAGTATATCAGGGGGAGATGATAATATCGCTTTAGGATATCACTCATTGTATGCCAATACTTCTGGTTATCGAAATGTGTCTATGGGATATAATACAATGGATGCCAATGTTAATGGATATTATAATGTAGCTTTTGGCGCCAATGCCTTAGGTGGTAGTTCTGATGGTAATTATAATGTAAGTTTAGGTTACAATTCAATGAATTCTCTTACTACTGATAATGATTATAATGTAGCTATTGGTTATTATGCAATGAATGGATTCACTGGTGCAACCACTTCGTCATATAATATTGCCATTGGATATAGAAGCTTAGATGATTTAAATGGGGGCGATCACAATGTGGCAATTGGATACTATTCATTAGCGAACTCAACAACAGCAATACGCAATGTTGCAATGGGTCAAAGCTCGCTGGAAAATAGTACAACGGCAAGTAGTAACGTTGCAATTGGATTGCAGTCATTACAGGGTTTTGGAACAGGCTCATTAAACGTTTGAGTTGGAGCTGGTGCAGGAAACTTAATGCATGCAGCCACCACAGGATCAGTTTATATAGGGCCTTTGGCAAATGCGTTCAATGCCC
>PKSX01000122.1 GCA_002869435.1 Marinilabiliales bacterium
CATATCCATAAAGATCAGCCATGCTTCATCATGCTGAGGACCTTTATTGGTCATTGCATAACCGCCCTGCTGAGCAAGAGATTCTTTAGAAATGTACTGGCTGTACTCGAGACCTTTATTCTCCATACCAATATCCTGAAGGAACTGAGCATCGCCCCAACCTTTTTCAGCAAACATTTCTTTCATTTTTTTCACACCTAAACCGGCAATCATTCCGAATCCTTCGCCACGAGCAAGCTGATGAAGTAATTCCATTGCATCGTCTTTACTACCAAAGCTCAGATCAAGACCACCAGTTCTTTCTTTGTTCAGAACACCGTTTTCGTAGCATTCCATGATAAATCCCATTATCGTTCCCCACGTAATGGTGCAAATACCATAGGTATCGCAGTAGAAATTAGCTTCAATGGTCCACTCAGGATCGAAAATGCCCATAATAGAACCGAGAGATGAAGTTGTTTCATATTCGGGACCGTCAACAATAACTTTCTGACCTTTATAAGGACCTGTCTTCAGTTCGAAATCATCCACACCCTTAGCACAGCTCATATTACAGCCAATCCAGCATCCATCAGGAACACCTTGTGTGAAGTAGCTCTGCCAAACATCGCCGTGAATTTTACCTGCATCAGAGTGCATACCAAATTTGAAGTTATGCACAGGCAGCAGATCGTAGTCGTTCATGATATTGGTAAGGTGAGCAGTACCTTTTTTACGCATTTCGCATTGTAAATCATCGAGTTCACGCATTTCCTTATTAAACTTACGCCCGCGTTCCATAATGGCATCCAGATCCACAACATTATTCATGTTTCCGGTAACACCTTTAACCTTGGCTACAATGGCTTTGATTTTCTTATCGCGAAGTACAGTTCCGATACCACCACGGCCGGCTTGCTTCAGTCGAATTTTCTTACGTTTATTATCGTAGAAAGTGAAGTTAAGCATTCCAATAAGAGAATTATCAGCAGCATCTCCGGCAGAAACGATTCCGATATTCTTATTCTCTTTTGGCTCATTTGCAAAAAGCTCGGTTAGCTCTTCGGCCATCATATGAGAGTCGCCCTCAAAACCGGGATCTTCGAAAATCTCAACATGTCCGGTAATGGCATCTAGATAAATAACAACATCTCTATCTGCTTTGCCCTGAATTTCGATGGCATCGAAACCGGCTAGCTTAAGGAAAGGCCCGAAAAACCCACCTACGTTTGAATCAACAGGAATATCGGTTTGGGGTGAAAGACTTACCACAAGTGATTTTCCTGATCCTGAATACTGTGTTACACCGCAAATAGGACCACCACTGATTACGATTTCGTTTTCAGGATCATTCCATTTGGTATTTGGAGTAACGGCATCCCATAAAAGGCGAAGACCATATCCTTTTCCGCCAATAAATTTTTCCTTCACGTCTGCAGGAACGTCTTTTTGCTTCACTTCTTTTGTTCCAACATTCACATAAAGAACCTTGTCGGTATACCCTTTGTCAATCGGAGTAATGTCGTAATCCAGCTGACCAAGTACCTTACGGTTTTGCTTCAATTCTTCAATATTCACAGCCATATTTTGCTTTTTTGATTTATTATCCTGAGCAAAAATATAAAAATTCGTTTCACAGTCGTGAAAACGCATTAAATTTGGGATATGCAATTTTTTACATGTCTATTGTGATCATTTTTGACATCTCAACCCTGTCAGACAGCCCTCATTGAATAAACATTGCATGTGTCTGACAGTTTTTTGTAGATTTGCTAACATGAATGCTGAACTGGAAAAATTATTCGATGCACTATACAGCGACAATGAGGCTATAGCACCGGCTGCTTTCATCAAGATTGTGGAAAAAAACCTGAATATCTTGGAGTCTGAACATATCGCTGAAGACCTGGAAAAAGCCTGGAAAATTCTGGGTGATTATGCTGTGTATCTCTATGAGCGTGGATCATATAAAAATGCCCTTCCCTATCTTGAGAAAATAATTGCCGAAATAGAGAAAAAGAATAATGATCCTTTTGAAAATGAGTTGTTTGAAGAACTTATATTCCACAGAGCATTGGCCAATCATCATTTGAAAGCCAAATCTAAAGCTAAAAAGGACTTCAAATTACTTGCTCAGAAATTCCCTGAAAACGATGTATACCGGAAATGGATTAAATTCTATAAAAGTAAAATTTTCAGATACTTTGAAATTGCATTCACTATCCTTTTAGCCATTTCCATAACATTTTCCATTATTTTAAAACCTGAAGATGGCATTATTGATTCTATTGCGCTTTATGGTGCATTCATAAGTTTATTTGGTGGTATTATTAGTTTGATTTTGAGGAAAGTGATAACGAAATAAAAATAGCCATATAAGACAATTATAAGGATATCTGGCTGGATGTAAAAGAGTGATTATCCAAAAGGAATGCATTATTATGAATTTCGTATATTTGAATAGATTCAAAATCAATGAAATTTACCCTCACTCTAAAAAATGAAATTCCCATTGAAGACTGGCCGCTTTCTGCCTGCTGCATTTGACATAACAGAATTTTGTATTTTTTCACTGGTCTTTTTAATCAGATCAGTGATTGGCCATATAGGAGTTTTAAAGGCATATCAATTGAAAAATATAATGCATCTCATGGGGCCGAAAGCATCATTTGGTTAATAATACTGAATGAGGTGATTAAAGGTAATATTAGTTTCACTCATAAGCCTGATCATAATAATAGAAAGAACCCACACCTATTTTTTCTAACAACCGCAAATAAAGAGGTATTTGATACTAACGAAGGAATTATTGAAAAAGCGATCAGGGATTCACTTCAATCCAATGAAATGGAAATTAAGGATTTTACAAAATTACTATCGAGGCTAATAATGGGGCGAACTGTTTGGAACTCACTAGCTCACAATTATATAATAAAGAAAATCATCAAGGAAGAAGTGAGATTCTGGGAGTATTCTCGCAAATGGGAAATACCTCTGTTTAATCCTATTGACAGCATTAGGGTAGTTAGCGACGATGCCATTCAGGATGAAATTAGTTTACGAATTGAGAAAATCAGTAATTCAATAATATCCGAAACAAAGCTTCCTGAGTTCTCTAAATTTTGCATTTCCCTATATACCAGCCTACTGATTAGCACAGACTGTAGGACTAGCACTGTTGTTTGAGAAATATGTGGTAAGACTTTACATGGAAATCACTATTTTTGAAAAGAATATGCGCATCCACGAAATAAATACAAAGCTCAAAGACAAGAAAGTCGGTATTGCCGGGTGTGGCGGGCTGGGTTCCAATGTTGCGCAAATGCTTGTAAGAAGTGGAATACGCAAACTGGTGCTGGCTGATTTTGATCACGTGCAGGAATCGAATTTGAACAGGCAGTTTTTCTTCAAAGATCAGATCGGGCAGGAAAAAGTGATGGCTTTGCGTGATAATTTGCTCAAAATCCAGCCCAAACTGGAGCTGGAATGCCATGTTTCACGACTGAATCCCGGTTTGATACAACGATTTTATACCGATTGTGATGTTTTGGTAGAAGCTTTTGATGTGGCCGAAAGCAAAGCCATGCTATTTGAAACCATGAGTGAAAATTTGCCCGATATTCCGGTTATTGGCGTTTCCGGTCTGGCCGGAATGGACAATGCCGAAAAAATGCAGATTGTGCGAGACGGAAACCTGATTCTAATTGGTGATTTTGCCAATGATGTTTCAGATGATTTGCCACCTCTGGCTCCTAAAGTTACTATTGCTGCGGCTTTGCAGGCGAATGAGGTTTTAAGATTCTTGTCGAAATAAATTTATGAGCAAAAAACAAATTTTTCTAAAAAGGAGTTTTCTACTCTGCTTCCTAACAGCAATGCTGGCACTGGTGTCATGGAAAAAAGACAAAACAGCTATTGAAATACTTCAAAACACCATAAATGCAATTGATTCTGTTGAAACAATCTATTATAAGCAGGATATGCGGAGAACAAATCCGCAAAACCTGAATGACACGATTTTCAGATACAGGGAAATGTATTTTAAAAGACTAATTACTGATTCAATCGTAGGTGTGCAGGGAC
>PKSX01000205.1 GCA_002869435.1 Marinilabiliales bacterium
ATGCCACCATGGCCATTCTGGATATCTACATGGGTATAATGCCGGACAAATTCAACTATAAAAAAGCCGATTACGATGCTGTTTCTTTCAGAAAAGAAATGGTTCCGCTACAATCTGACGATTATGTACAGATTACAAGCTTTACACACCATCCTTTCTATAGCCGTTTCCGCCTTGAAATACCCGATAACTGGCTCGGTTTTCCATACTACAATGTCACCCTGGATGAAATGATGGAAATTATTGATTATGCCATTGAAAACGGATACACCATAAGCTGGGACGGCGATGTAAGCGAAGAAGGATTTGACCACAGAGCCGGTTATGCCATTTTGGGAGAAGACGATCCAGAGCCCACACAGGAAAACCGCCAGCAATTGTTTGATAATTTTGAAAGTACCGACGATCATCTGATGCATTTGGTGGGCATTTCAAAAGACCAGGACGGAAATAAATACTATATCATTAAAAACAGCTGGGGAACCAAACTAAACGATTACGAAGGCCTGCTGCACATGAGCGAAAACTATGTAAAACTGAAGACCATCAGTTTGTTTTTGCATAAAGATGCTATTCCGAAGGAGATTAGGGAGAAGATTGGGTTATAACCTTTTCATTTTTACAAATTTACACATCAAAGCTCTGCCAACTGAGCACCTAACTCATTAGCAGTTGTTAGAATCTGTTTATTTACAGCAGCATCCTTCTCCGCCAGCTCAACCGGAATCTGAAGTTTCGGATACAGAACTTCCAGCTCTTCACGGGTCATTGTGATCTGCCTACTCACGGCCAGTCTGGTGCCTGCAATTACGTGCAGCCTGCTTTCGGGACCCAAAACCTCAATCATAAATTCGAAAAGCTCAATAATCGGTTTAGCATCGACAGGATCTGAAGAACCCATCGACAGCAGCAGCACAAAATCTTTCTTCCACTCGTGCCAGGGCGTGTGAATTATACTTTCTTCGGTGATCTGAACATTAATAAATGACCTGAACCGGTCGATAATGGTTTTAACCCCCGCCGGAAAATGATGAAAATATACCGGGCTGGCAAAAACAATGACATCAGATGCCTGCATTTCGTGACTGATCTTTTCCCAGTCGTCATCGCGGAGTGAGCAGCGTTTTATAAGATTGCACCGCAAGCAACCCGTACAGTTTTTAATGTTCAGTTCATTGGTTCTGTATTGAGTAATGCCCGCATGGCTTTTTGTAGCCCCGTTGAGAAATGAATCAAGCAATAAACCTGAGTTGCTGTTGGCCCTGGGACTTCCGTTTATGGCAAAAATCTTCTTCATCGCTTAGTTTTGTGTAAAGGAGGTGTCTTTGAAATAATCGCTCAGAAACTCAATCTTATCACCTCTAAAACGGATCAGGGTGACGCCGCTGTTCTTATACTCAGAGCCGTCTGCAGCTGTACCTTTATTGGTCCAAACGGCAAAAACCACGTTGTTTTCGACAATAATCTCAGAAACGGTAAATGTCAGATCATTGTATTTTCTGGTCAGTGCAGTCAAAAAAAGAAGAACTCGTCGCTGTCCTTCCAGCAGTTTGGTGCCGGGAAAATCGAAAGAGATATCTTCGTGCATGTCGTCTTTCACGGTATCGAAGTTCTTTGCATTCATTGCTTCGAAAAAAGCCATTGTTTTCTCTTTATACATTTCGCTGTTCATGATACATGTTTTTTAATCCGTTCGAAAATACGATAATTTTGAAATAATCGGTTCTATGACGTTTTTTATGGGTAGACCTTTTACATATATAATCAAGCTTACTAAATAATCATAATAACTATTGGTCTCGAGTATTTTTAGGAACACAGATTAATCAGATTACCCGGATTACAAAATTATACTTTGATTAACCTTTCAATTTTCACAGATGCACCTCGTTCGCATGCTCACTGGTGCTGAATTTCTTATCTGTGTAAATCCCCACCAGTGACGCTTAGCGTCACGCGGTGTAATTGGGTAATGCTTTAAATGATGTCACATACATCATTTAACTTTAGGTCAAAGCAAACATGTAAATAAGGAAAATAATCTGTGTAATCAGTGGCAATCTGTGTTTTAGTTTATGCCCGTACTATTCGTCATAGATCCAAATAATCACTCACCTTAGTTTGCAACTACTACGAAAATATCAAAACATTGCGTAAAACCTGTCAGCTTTTGCCCCTCACCAGCCCTCTTAACCCCTAAATCTGCCTACATACTACAAAACAGTCATTATTGGTCAGGAATATCTTGCTTTTAGTCTAAAAATCAAAGAAAATTAACAATTTGTAAACAATACATATGATTACAAATCAGTCACTTACATCCCATTTTCTTTTATTCAACATCTATCGTTAATAAGATTTCATGTTTTGACTGTCCGGCGTATTACCATAGAATTTATTTTTGTAAGAAATACGATAAGTGATGCTGAATAGTATTAGCCAATATCTGAACAGACAATACAATAACAGAGGCATGCTGATGATTATCGGTGGTGCCGAAGACAGAACTGACGAGAAATACGTTTTACAGAATGTGGTGGAATATTCGAAAGCCACTACCATTTCGGTTATCCCTTCTGCATCAGGATATCCGGTAGGCCTTGGTGAAGATTATTACTATGCTTTCAATCAACTGGGCGTTACCGATGTTCGTATTCTCGATATGCGCTCGCCTGAAGATGCCATGAAGGAAGAAAATCTGAAGCATATTCGTGAATCCAATCTCGTATTTATGACGGGTGGCGATCAGGTGCGTCTGTTTAATGTAATCGGCAATACTCCCCTCGCCAATCTTATTCGCGAGCGTCATTTTCACGACGGGCTTTCTGTTGCCGGAACCAGTGCCGGAGCGGCTATAGTAAGCAATCCCATGATTTACGACGGAAGTCAGCTTGGTTTGTACAAAGGGCGTGTTCATTTCAGCGAAGGCCTCGGCCTTATGGAAGGCGTTACCGTCGACACACATTTTGTGGCCCGTGGCCGCCTCGGACGTCTCACCCAGTTTCTCTGCACAGGAATCAGTACGCACGGCATAGGTGTTGGCGAAGACACCGGCCTGTTTATAAAACCCGACTTCACGGCAGATGTAATTGGCACCGGCATGGTAAGTGTGGTAAATACCAATAATGCACAATTCAATAATTACGATGAAATTGAAGAAGACATGCCCATATCCATTCAGGGAATCAACGCCGGTTTTTTGCAGGACGGCACTACTTTTGACCTGAAAACATGGTCTATCGTTTCAAGTGTTCCAAAAAAAAACGAAGAGGCAATCCTGAGGGCTGAGGAATATTAGAATTTCGTCAATTTCGACCCCTCCGTGGTTGAATGTAAAACAATAATCTGAAAAATATCTGCGGGATTCCCGAAATCAGGGGGAAATATTTAAGGCAAGTCCATACTCAAATCCATAGCATTAGCAGCCAACACCCAACCAATATTTCCATCGGGTAATTCAATTTTTATCCATTCGTCGCTATGTTCAAGAATGTGAACTGTACTGCCATGTTCCACTACCACAATATCAGTTCCGCCATTTCCGGGTTCACTACGTACCGGGGCTGACTGGCTGCTTATAACTGCTTTTGAAGGGTTTTTCAAAGAATAGTATGCCCAGGCACTTACGCCAAAAGATAGCAGATAAAACACAAAAATCACAGCAGACAAGTAGAAAAACAGCTTTCTCTTCCTACTGCTTGCACTGAAGAAAAAGACCAATACTAGCACCGGAAGTATGATCTGCAGAATAATCAACAATACTATCCATGATGATGGCGACATCAGCGTATAAATAAATGCCCGGATCTCCTTAAAAACAGAAGGAGGTACAGTATTGGCTCCGGCAAAAATCTCATTGTTCACAAACTCCAGATTGAAACGTGCATCATCGTGAGCAGGATTTATAAGCAACGCTTTTTCATAACACCAGATTGCATTGGCCGGCTCACCAAGTCGATAATATGCATTTCCAAGATTATAATACAAATCGGCAGATGTATAACCCAGTGCAGGCAATTGTCTGAATGATTCAACTGCCAGGTCGTAATGCTCATTATTATAGGCATCAATACCCTGCTGAAACAGAAGCGCGGCATCATTATCTTCAGCCAGAGCAAAAACCGGCAGCCACAAAACCAATATGAGTAAGCTTATTCTTTTCATTTCACTCCTGTTTGAACATCCACAATCAGTTTAGAGGCTTTATCATAAAGCTCTTTCATGTTGCCTTTGTCGCTTACCGGGGCAAAGCGTGCAAAATCGCAGGCCTGCAGAATTTCGGCAAAACGGTTGGCTAAGTCATCGTCAATACCATTGGAAATAAGCGTTTGCTTTGCGTTGTGAACACTAAGATCTGATATAGGTACAGCAAATTTATCTGTAATAAAAAGCCACATGGCATGCGACAATTCCTGAAAAAACTCATTTTCCATTCCGTCGCGGCTGAAACGTGCAGCTTTCTTCAGACGATTTTTGGCTACCCTAAGAGCCATTCTCATTTTAAACTCTGTAAGATTATTGCGCAGTTTAATATGCTTACGCATGAAATACAGTATAATGAAAAACGCAAGCCATATCACGGCAAAGAAAAGCCAAAACGGATTGGAAAACACAAACTGCTGCATAAGTGTCTTTCGTGGATTTTTTTCACTGATATATCTGATATCCTGCTCCAGTTCACTCACATTTGAGCCGGGCCCCGAACCACTTCCTTTTGCCACTTTAAGTTCCATGGCATCCAGTTCAACAGTTTCATATCGTCCTGTTTCCGGATTAAACCATGAGAATTCCCATGGCCCGAGCGTATATTCTCCCGGAACTTCCGGAACAAGCAAATACTCAAATTCTCTTGTACCTGCCAAACCATAGGCATTTTCATAAATATCATCTGTTATGTCAGGATCATACAATTTTATACCTGCTGGAACTTCCAGATCAGGAGCATCGATCAGCATCAGATTTCCCTGCCCATCAACAGTAATCTTTAATGTAATTCCATCCCCGGTAAGACATCTTTTTTTACTTAAATCAATATCCACTTCAAAATCACCCACTGCATTATCGAAAGACTCCGGCCGTCCTTCTTCGGGCAGCGGCTTCACCAAAATTTCTATTGGCGCAGTTGAAAGTGTACGCTCCTCTTCTCTGCTTCCGAAACCCTGAAACGGGTCAGTTCCAAAAGGATCATTAAAAAATTTATTGAAAAAATCGAAAGGATCATTTCCGTTGCTGATTGGTATCTGCAGAATGGCTTCAACGTTCAACGCAGGTATAGTTAGATTTCCTGACTTCTGAGGGAACAATGCCTTTTTACTGATCTCACCAACAAGATACACCTGCCCGTTTATGGTTTCCTCCCATGTTTTGGCCTTACTGAGCGGTTCTACCAAATCCTCAATCCAGAAACCATCCATGGATTCGGTTTTATCCACTCCGTACTGAGTAATGTCGACCAAAGTATAAATTCGATAAGAAACCACCACCGGCTCACCCACATATACTACTTTCTTATCGGGAATAGCTTCCATATATGCATAAACAGGCTCATCCCCGTCGGCAGTTGTCTGCGAATTACCGCCAGAGTTTGTTTGCGAATTTGAATTGGCTACAGCACTGCCACCTTTGGTAACTGTTATTGAAACAGCGTTTGAAGTGTATATCTGGCCATCGCTGGCTTTAACTTTTGCGGGACCAATGGTATATTCACCCGGTTTCATGGCCTGCAATGTATATATCCATTTACTGTCTCCGCCAGTGTCATTCACGACCTGGCCATTAATAATGATCTGGAATCCACCACCACCAGTAATGCTTTGCTGCCCGATAACACGAAAACCATTAAAAACAGGCTTGGTAAATGTCTCAGGACTGGCACCTGAAAAGCTATAAGTAATTGTGAAAGACTGCCCGGCAGGCACGGACACATAATCGGAATAAGCCGAAAACTTAACCTGAGCCGACAATATGACGGGCAATCCAATAAAAAACAATATGAATAAAGTTTTCCTCATTTTACCAGTCTTTTTCTATTCTGCTACCGCCCAGGCTTTCTTTCCCTTTATGCAATTCCTTCTGGGTTTCTTTTTCCTTGTTACGCATGGCTTTTAATAGTTGCTCTGCCTGTTCCTTAGACATCTCCTGTTCTTGTTCCTGCCCTTGCACTTCTTGTTCTTTATCAGGAGTTCCATCATTATCTGAATCTAAATCTCGATAATCAGGAGTGCCGTCACCATCAGAATCCTGAGGATTCTTAGGATCCTTGCCGGCTTCCTGCTTATCAGGGCGGCCATCATTATCCGAATCTTTGTCTTTATAGTCCGGTATCCCATCGCCATCTGTATCTTTATTTTTGTTTGGCTTTCCATTATCTTCCTGTTGCTCCTTCTTATCCGGAATGCCGTCTTTGTCAGTATCCTGGTTTTGCTGATTCTGATTCTGATCCTGATTTTGATCTTGATTTTGGTTCTGATCCTGATTTTGGTCTTGATTCTGGTTCTGATCCTGATCTTGGTTCTGATCCTGGTTCTGATCCTGATTCTGTTGCTGTTGTTGTTGCTGTTGTTGTTTCAGCATTTTTAAAGCATACGAAAGATTATAACGGGCATCTTCATCAGAGGGATCATATTTAAGCGAATTCTTATAAGATTCAATACTCTCCTGATATTTTTCCTCATTCAGATAAGTATTGCCGATATTATAATGAAGTTTAGACTGCGTTTCAGCATCATCCTTCTGATCGAGCAAAGATTGATACAGCTCACGACTGCCTTCCATGTCCCCATTTTTGTATCGGGTATTGGCCAGATTATACGTTGCTTCAAACTGATATGGATTGTCAGACTCCAAAACTTTCTGATACAATTCTTCAGCAACGCTGTATTTTTCATCATGATACGCATCGTTCCCCTCAGAAATATCCTTTACGGGTTCCTGACCGAAAGAAATAAGCACGATCACCGATAAGAAAACAAATAATAATATCCGAATCATACTTTCCTCCTTTCCACAAAGCTACGCAGCTGACCCTGCCATTTCATGCGGCGTTCAATCAGAAAAAACTCAAGAACAAGAAGCAGAAATGCAGGTATTAACAACCACAAATACAATGATTTATAATCGCTAAACAAAACTGATCCGGACTCTTCCTTTTGCATGGAAGCCAGTGCATCGGCTATTATTTGCGGGGCATAAGGAAGATCTGTCTCATTTACAAAGACACCTCCGCTTTCTTTGGCAATATCTTCAAGAAAATCATGATCAGGACGTGTAACCACCACCTCACCTTTATCTTTTTTATATCCGGTTCTGATTCCCTGGGTATATTCCGGAATAGGAGCACCATTTTCCGTGCCCAAAGCTATGGTATGAATGGGTATATGTCGCTTTCTGTATTCCGAAACTATCTTTTTGGGATTGCCCTCAAAGTTTTCACCATCTGAAAACAGAACTACCGCCGGATGAATAGCTTTTGAACTATCGATACTTGTCAATCCCAGTGTAAGAGCTTTATCGATATCTGTTCCCTGAGGGTCAATCAGATCTGTTTCAATATTTCTGATAAACATAACTGCTGCAGAATGATCGATTGTCATTGGCAGCTGAATGAAAGCATCGCCGGCAAAAAGAATAATACCGATACGATCAGAGCCCAGTCTGTCAATGAGCTGAAGCATAATTTGCTTACTCTTTTCCAACCTGTTGGGATCCAGATCTTCTGCCAGCATTGAATTTGAGATATCGACTATAAACTGCACATCGGAGCCTTTCGAACTTACCTGACGCTCAACTCTTTTACCAGCCAGCGGATTGGCAATAACGAGAATCATTACACCAAGTGCCAGGGATAGAATAATAAACTTGCTCAGGGTCTTAAAAGGAGAATAATACGGCAGGGAAATTTTCATATTCTCATCGCTGAACAGCCTTTTAATCTTTTTCGTCCTGCGGGAATAATACAGGATAAACAGGAGAGCAAATGCCACAATTGACAAAAGCCACCAAAGATAATTTATATGTTCAAACCTGTACATCTACGGCAATAATTTTAGTAAGGTATAACGAATAAATATCTCAATTCCAAGAAGTAATAATGCAAAAAACACCGGATAATGCCATAGATCCTGCATATTTGACAAATGCGCCACCTGCATTCTGGTTTTTTCCATTTCATCAATTTCTGAATATATTTCCTCCAGCTCTTCATTATCAACAGCACGGAAATACTTACCTCCGGTTTTTGCAGCCATTTCCTGCATTAATGGTTCATCGATATGAGACTCCAGATAATCGTAATATGTACCATTTTGTGATTGCACGGGATAGGGAGCTCTTTCTCTTGTGCCAACACCCACAACATAAATACGAATTCCATAAACGGCAGCAATATTAGCCGACATAATGGGATCAACATATCCGGAGTTATTGACTCCATCAGTAAGCAGAATAATAACTTTACTCACAGCTGTGCTTTCTTTCAATCGGTCTACAGCAATGCTTACTCCATCTCCAATGGCCGTTCCGTCATTGATCATACCACTCTGAATCTTACTGAGTAACATTCGCAAAACCGAATGATCGGCTGTTAGTGGACACTGAGTGAAAGCTGAACCCGCAAATGCCACCAAACCGATCCTGTCATTAGGTCTTCCGTTTATAAAACTTTCGGCCACTGCCTTTGCCGCTTCAAGGCGGTTGGGTTCAAGATCCTCGGCAAGCATGGAGCCTGAGATATCATTTACCAGCATGATATCAATACCTTCAATACTGTAATCTTCATGAAAACTATAGGTTTGAGGCCTGGTAATGGCTAAAATAATAAGACCCAAAATCAGAAACCTTAAAACCGGCAATGCATTCCATAAAGTTTCCCTGAAGGTAACGGGTATATGATTCAAAGCCTTTAGTGCCGGAAAAGTAATGGTATGGCGTTTATGACCAATTTTTTCATAATACCACCATATCATAAACGGCAATAGGAGAAATAGCAGGAAAGCATATGGATTATGAAAACTCACTTCAGGCATTATCCCCTCCTTCCCTGTAACTTGGTTTTGTATCCTCCACAAAATCTATGGCATTGGCCAGTGATTCTTCATAATCGCCCGGCACAGGTTTATACTTGGCAAACTTAACGTAATCGGCAAGTTTCAAAACCGGCTCAATCTTTTTAGCAGCACCGTATGAAATAGATTTTTTATTAATGGCATCTAGAATTTCTGAGCTTACCATTTCCTCTGCCTGAATATTAAATTGCCTTTCGAGATAACGCCGTATTACATCCGTCAGATCCGTATAAAACAATTTGGCATTTACCTTTGTCCAGCTGCGCTCTTCACGCATTCTGCGGAGTTTAGAAAGAGCCTCCTCTGATGGACTCATGTACACCGTTTCTTCAATAACCTCAACAGGTTTTGTCTTTTTCCGTTTGCGTATATACCTTATTACAAAAAACGCAATAACAGCAGCACCCAGTGCAGCAAAAACAATCCACCACGGGAATGGTTTCTTGTACTCTACTTCGTAGATATCTTTAACATCCTTAAATGCCTGAGCGGTATCAACGGGAACTGTGATACACTGTAAAAACACCGAATCGCTGAATATCATTTGCGTATCAGCATCGGCATCGAGATAAGTTAGTTTCAAAACAGGAATGACAAAAGCACCACTGTCATAGGCAGAAATATTGAGCTTTTGTGACAAAGTGAGCTTATTTCCATTTGTAGTAGTATCTATATCGAACCGTTCCAGCACCTCTATTCCGGAAGGAAATGAATCTGGCAGTTCAGTCATTTCAAGAACTGAGGCATCCTTTGGCAGGGTTGCTGTCCATTTCATTTCTGAAATCTCACCAACACGGATCTTTTTGGGCTTTAGTTTTATTAAAATAGTGTCCTGTGCAAATCCCTGCAGAAACGCTCCTAATGAAATCAGCAATATGACAAGCAGTTTCCTCATACCCTTTTTTCTCTTTTCTTGAACAATGAAACCAATGGAGGAATATAATCGCGGTTTGTCTTAAGGTTCACCACATCCACACTGAAACGCATCGATAAATTGTCGAGATAGGCTTTATGCGACTGCCACCACGACTGATACATCTTGCGGTTTTTGCGTGTGGTGTTGATGATACGTACTTTCCCTGTTTCGGGATCTGAAACCATCATAAGCCCGGCATTTGGAAGTTCCGATTCAAACGGATCAATAACACGTAATGCCAGCAAATCATGCTTACGCGCACTGATACCAAATGCTTTGTCATAGCCGGTATCCATAAAATCGGAAATAACAAACACAATGGAACGACGAGTACTTACACGATTCAGATACTCAAGAGCAGCATTGATGGATGTACCTTTCCCGCTGGGTTCATAAGTGAGCAAATCGCGGATTATTCGTAAAATATGCTTTTGTCCCTTTTTCGGTGGTATGAATTTCTCTACATGATCCGAAAAGAAAATGACCCCTACCTTGTCATTATTTCTTAGCGCAGCAAAAGACAAAATACCTGCTAGTTCAGTAAGCAATTCCTTTTTCGACTTTGCTGTTGACCCAAAAGCATGTGATGCACTGACATCAATAAGCAGCATGGTAATGAGTTCGCGCTCTTCTTCAAAAACCTTAACATAAGGATGGTTGAAACGTGCAGTAACATTCCAGTCAATGCTTCGCATATCGTCGCCATACTGATATTCACGAACCTCACTAAAGGTCATACCCATGCCTTTGAATGCAGACTGGTATTGCCCCGCAAAAATCTGGTTAGATAACCGGCGGGTCTTAATTTCAATGAGTTTTACCTTTTTTGATATTTCGTAAACATCCATCTTTACGGAACCTGAATACTATTAAGAATATCAACAATGATTTGATCGCTGCTGATGTTTTCGGCTTCGGCCTCATAGGTGAGTCCTATACGGTGACGCATCACGTCGGCAGCTACGGCACGAACATCCTCGGGAAATACATATCCGCGGCGATTTAGAAACGCAAACGCTTTGGCAGCTTTAGCCATGTAGATTCCTGCACGTGGCGAAGCTCCAAATTCAATCATATCGCGATATTGCGGCAAACCATACTGATCGGGATAGCGACTGGCAAAAACAATATCGCTGATATAATTGGTGATTTTATCATCGAGATACACCTCGTGTACCATTTCTCTGGCCTTAATAATATCGGCGGTGGTAACCACTTTGTTTGGAACCGGATATTGAAGTGTAAGATTTCGTTTAATGATCTCCTTTTCCTCTTCTTTTTCGGGATAACCCACAATTACTTTCATCATGAAACGATCGACCTGTGCCTCAGGCAGTGGATATGTTCCCTCCTGCTCAATTGGGTTTTGCGTAGCCAGAACAAGAAATGGCTCATCAAGTTTATAGGTTTCATCACCAATAGTAACCTGACGCTCTTGCATCGATTCCAGCAAAGCAGACTGAACTTTTGCCGGAGCACGGTTAATCTCGTCGGCCAGAATAAAATTAGCAAAGACGGGTCCTTTTCGTACTATGAAATCTTCCGATTTCTGACTGTAAATTAATGTCCCTACAAGGTCAGCCGGTAATAAATCCGGTGTAAATTGAATTCTGCTGAATTCTGCTTCTACCGTTTTGGCAAGTGAACTAATGGCCAGCGTTTTCGCCAGCCCGGGAACCCCTTCGAGTAGAATATGCCCGTTGGCCAGTAAAGCGATGATTAAACGGTCGGTCATGTTTTTCTGACCCACAATACATTTGGCCAGCTCGGCTCTGATCAATTCAACAAATGCACTCTCCTTTTCAATTCGTGCATTCAATGCCTGTATATCTACCTGATTCAACATAGTGATTGAAGTTTGTTTTGCTCCTTAACAAAATTAATTCCAATTGGAACTAACTGACATATTTTCCAAATATTGTAAAAATATGTCACTTTTTTCTGCAAAATTTTCTGCCAAATTACAATATTTTGCCGTATTAAATTGATTTTCTGTTTGATAAAAAACAGAATTATAAATCTGGATATTAATAATCAATTTATTTAGTTTTCATACATTAGCACATGGAATTGAAAGTAGCCCTAAACGATGCAAATAAAAAGGAGATTCGCCATATGATGCGTGCGGGAATTATTGTACCCCTTCTTTTTGTTCCAATTATTACTGCATTTTACGTAATTATTATTAAAAATTATAAAATATATGCATTTGAATTGGTAATAGTTGCGGCCTTACTTACAATTGCTGGAATACTTATTTCAATTCTTTTAAACCGAAAATACAGAAAAGACCTGAAAACCGGATTTAAAATTGCCCGCACTGTTGAAATTGAAGAAAGTGAACAGAAGAAATCTTATGAAGCGGGCAGCGGTTCTATGTATATCGGGCAGGAAATGAAAGAAATCATTACTTATTATTTTATTATTGAAAGAACCCGGTACCAGGTGGAGCAAGAATTATATGAATCATGTGAGGCCGGAGACAGCATTTACATGTTTTTTACACCGCACAGCAATGTTCATATCGGGTTTGGGCTGATGGGGTAATTCAATAGTTGTGATCTTATAAATGTTTTTTGCAACATAGTTGCATTTTCTAAATCAATATATTATTTTTGCAACATGGATGCAAAAACAATATACCATGAAATTCTGAAAGAAAGCAATCTTTCTGCCACCCGGTTCAGAATCAATACACTGAAAGAAATTGACATGGCGGGCCGCCCCATATCGAGGAACGAACTCATGGAAAAGCTTGGTAGTAATACCGACAGGGTGACATTATACCGGAACCTGCAGGGACTTTGCGACGCCGGCATCATAGAAAATGTGGACCCCGAAGGCAGCGGGTATTTTGTTATGAAATACGGTAAAAAAGCCCATACCCAGCACCACCTGCATTTTGAGTGCACTGCATGCAAAAAGCTCTATTGTATTCACGAGATTGTTGGCGATATCAGTAAAATACCCACCGGTTTTAATGTTAAGAGTTTCTATTTACTTGCAAAAGGCACATGCGAAGCCTGCAGCACCAAAACATAAATTATGAAAAAGACTATCCTTCTTATTGGATTCATAATTCTAAGTTTTGGCTTTTCATATGCACAACTTAGTATTGGCGGTGTAATTACAGATGCCTCTACCGGTGAACCAATGCCACTGGTTAATATATACCTTCCCGATCAAAACATGGGGACATTGAGCAATAATGACGGCTCCTATTTCATCAATAATGTCGCAGTCGGAGAATTAAAGATTCAGTTTTCATTTGTGGGCTATAAAACAATAATCAAAAGCATTGAACTCACAGAAGACTTTAGAAACTACAATATTTCCATGGAAAGATCTGCCTTTCAGGCCGAGGAAGTAGTGGTCTCGGGTGGCGTGCACACTTCACAACACGCCAATGCCATAAAAATTGATCTCATCAGCGCAGAAGAAGTCACAATGTCGGGAAATCCCGGTTTCATTGAATCGCTCAGTACCATTCCCGGAGTAGATATGATCAGTAAGGGAAACGGTGTTGCAAAACCTGTGGTTCGCGGCCTAAGCATGAATAATGTTTTAGTGCTCAACAACGGTATTAAACTTGAAAATTTCCAGTTTTCAGAAAACCACCCTTTTTTGATTGACGAATTTGGTATAGACCGGGTTGAAGTCATCAAAGGTCCTGCTTCCCTACTCTATGGTTCAGATGCAGTGGGCGGTGTCATAAATATTCTGCACGAAAAACCGGCTCCGGTTGGGCACATACACGGCGATTTCCAGGGCAGCTTTCATAGTAATACTCTGGGTACCAACAGCAGTTTTGGATTAAAAGGCAGTTCTGAAAAGTTCTTCTGGAGTTTGCGTGCCGGAACAAAAACCCACATGGATTATCTGGATGGAAACGGTAATGCCGTGCCCAACACACGCTTCAATGAAGTAATTCTGAAAACTTGTCTGGGATATAACTCAAAATCGGCGCATTTCAGATTGTTTCATTACTATAATCGTCCTCGTCTGGGAATGAGCGTTGGTGCAGCTATTCCGTTTATTATTGGCAACGAATACGAAAATCGTGTTTGGTATCAGGACCTAACCAGTCATTTACTAATTTCGAAAAACACATTTTACATGAAACGATTTAAGCTGGAAGTCAATGGTGCATGGCAAATGAATAACCGGCGTCTGCAAACCGACAATATAAACACACCGGCATTCGAAATGGTAGATATGCAACTCAACACTCTTTCCTATGATGTAAAAATGCATCTACCTTCAACCGAAACATCAGAATATATAATTGGTATACAGGGCGTTGTAAAGACCAATAAAAACGGTGAAGCTCCCGAACATGTAATTCCTGATGCCGATGTGTACGACATTTCGGGATTTGCTTTGTATCAGCGCACCTTCGGTGAACTGCACACTCAGGCAGGTTTCAGATATGATTTCAGGCAAGTGCATGCTGAAATTCACGACCATGACCATGGTACTGAAGAGAAACTCGACAGAGATTATGGAAACATAAGCGGGTCTGCCGGCGGGACCTGGCATTTTAAAGAACATTTTCTGATTCGCTTCAACCTTGCATCAGCATACCGCACACCCAACATTGCAGAACTCACTCAGGATGGTGCTCATGGCGTTCGCTTCGAGCAGGGTAATCCTGATCTGAATTCACAAAGGAACTACGAAGCTGATTTGAGTTTTCACTTTCACTCCGATTTTCTGATGGTTGATCTGGCCGGATTCTATAACCAGATTTCACAATATATTTATATGGCACCAACCAGCGATACTACCGATGACGGCGACCAGATTTTCCGCTATATGCAATCTGATGCGGCTTTGTATGGCGGAGAACTCAGTCTCAATGTTTTACCTTTAAAGTGGGTCGATATTAAAAGTTCTTACTCATATATTGTTGGCAAACAATCAAATGGCGATTACTTGCCTTTCATTCCACAAAACAAAATCAGAAGCGATGTGTATTTTAAGAAACTGAGTAAAGGACGTTTTACAGAAGCATATTTTAAAGTGGGCGGCACATATGCCTTTGCTCAGAATAATCCTTCACCTGATGAGTTAAGCAGCGACTCTTATTTCCTGCTTAATGCTTCGCTGGGAAGCAAGATCAAACTGGGACGGCAATTTGTGGATGTGGCTTTAAATGCACACAACCTGCTAAACGAACTTTATATAGATCATCTTTCCACGCTGCGGGAAATGGGCTATTATAACTTGGGTAGAAATATTAGTCTCAGCATACATATTCCTTTTCATGTTAAAGATTTGAAACATCATTAGCATGGCTTGATTTTTGTTTAAAAAGCAGAAAATCACACACAATGAAACGTCATATATTTATTTTGTCCATAATTGCGGCTTTGGCATTTGCCTCCTGCGAAAGCGATAATTACTATTATTATGATCCGCATTACTCGCCACATTCCAATGACGGTGATGTGAGCATTAATGGTACGGTATACGGAATAGATAGTATGCAATTCATGTATGATGTGCGTGTAGATATCATATACGATTACGGCATGTATGATTTCGATTCGGTATTTACCGACAGTAGTGGGAAATTCAGCTTTCTTTACGATTATGACCGGCATCGCAATGATGAAATCAGATTTGTATGTAAACCTTCCGATACTACCCATGCCGAGCTCGACACCATAATGGAAATGACCGGCCGCGATATTTCGAGTGGCTCTTTTTCTGTTTTGTTTGTTCTTGATACATTATAAGATTTTCGATTTGTATTTTCATGATTATGTACATAGTAAGACTTCTGTTGAAATACAGAAGTCTTTTTTATACCTTCTATCTGGATTTTGCTTTATTCATGCGAAGCGACCAACCTTCGGTTAATGCGCTCCGATGAAAGCTTTTTCTTATCTTTGCAATCCTTTATGGCACAGCATACCGTAAATATCAAAAATAAAAAGGCGTACTTCGATTATTTCGTAGAAGAAACATTCGAGGCTGGTCTGGTATTGCAGGGTACAGAAATCAAAAGCATCCGAAAAGGAAAAGCCAGCATTGCCGAGGCACATTGTGTATTTCACGGAAAAGAGCTTTTTGTCAGAAACATGAATATCTCAGAATATGCTTTTGGTACATATAATAATCATGAGCCTAAACGTGAGCGCAAACTCCTGCTGAAAGCCCGGGAACTGAAAAAGATGGAGAAAAAAACCAAGGAATCCGGCTATACTATCATTCCTTTGCGACTCTATATAAGTGAAAGCGGTTATGCAAAAATGGAAATCGGTTTATGCCGTGGTAAACGCAAATACGATAAGCGCGACACCCTTAAGGAAAAAGACAACAGAAGGGAAATGGAGAGGAAGGATACTTATAAGTACTAGTGGAAAGTGGAAAGTTAACGGTTATCTTTCGTTAACATAGTATATCACATTTGCTGAATCGGGACCATGGATTTTCAGAATGGCATCTACCCCGTCTTCGGTATGGTAAACATCAAAATGATAAGTATTGACGTGCCAGTCGTTTGTTCGCCAGTGCGCTATTTCTGAGATAAGTGAATCTGCATAATAAAAACCGAAGCTGGTCATTCCTTCTACATTCAGTTCACCCTTTTGGTTTTTACCATGTTCAAAAACCGTTTCTCCGCTCTCGCGGTGCACAATCTTTATCTTATCCATCGCTATCCCTTCACCGGTATGAACTTCAACCTTATTATAATCAAACCACTGCGCTGCATGTCTGTTTAGAAAAGAATCCTCGTTATGATGTGTGACACCATAGTACCTA
Organism: Marinilabiliales bacterium; assembly: GCA_002869435.1. Classification (GTDB taxonomy): domain Bacteria; phylum Bacteroidota; class Bacteroidia; order Bacteroidales; family DTU049; genus BM518. The sequence goes on from PKSX01000205.1 coordinate 16,750, forward strand.
AGGCCAAAATAGCAGGTTATTATCAAAGCCAGTAAAGCCAATAGTATGTAAATGAATCTGCGCATTTCAGTTTCAAAAATACTATATTTGTGAAATTCATCAATCCAACTATGCTTCATCAAAGTAATAGAACATATTATATTATTTTCAAATTCATATTCATCAGCTTTTACTTATTGGCAATGTCATCATTAATTGTAAAACTGATATTGAATCAGGAAATAATTACAATAAACGGAATTCCTCAAAAAGCAGATTTTATTTCAGTCGTAATATTAGTAGCGATTTATCATATTTTTCTACTACTTCATTTTGTAATTGGGAAAAGAATGGTTAAAACAGAAATGAACTACAAAACAATTCGTGTCTACTATGAAAAAGAATGGAAAGAGTATTCATGGGAGGATGTTGAACGATTATCTCTTTCGCGTCTTATTTTCCCACCATTCTATACAATAAAATTCAAAGAAGAAGAAAGGGCATTTTATTTCATCTCTAGCAAATTCGGGTTTGGGCTAGTCCCAATATTTGTATGGGATTGGTCTGACATGGGGGCATTTATAAAAGATCAGAAAAAACTATACGATATATAACAACCAACATCCCGATTCAAGATTCTCGATTCAAGATTCTATCTTCTAAAATGATACCTCACTCTTTTCGCATCCGGTGGAACTTCATCGTCAAATTCTCCTACATCGAAATCATCGTCATCATCTTCGTCATCATCATCTTCCTCGTCCTCGAAGTATTTCTTTTTCGGATAAATAATCCTCAGGTCTTTTCTATAATATATGGCCAATACGAATCCCAAAATAAAACCACTGAGGTGTCCCTGCCAGCTTACACCGGGTTTCATGGGGAATATGCCCCAAAAGATACTTCCATATAGGAAAACAATAAGGACGGCCTGAGCTATAAGCCTTGCATGACGTACAAAAATACCGGCGAAAAAAATAAATGAGGCTAAGGCATACACAATACCACTGGCACCAATATGCCATGCATCGCTATCAAAAAACCACAACCACAAATACGGCACAAACCAGGTCAACACCAGCACAGTCCAGGACATAGGTCTGAAACTATTAAACAAAATAAAGTACAGAAGCGCCAGTGCTGAGATATTCCCCCATAAGTGCCAGGCATCGCCATGAACAAGCGGTGCAGTAAAAATCCCACTAAGACCATCAATATGTTGCGGATGCACTCCTTTAAGAAAAGCAAGATCGTCCTGAACAAAGAATGATATCAGAATAATGATCACCGGTATTGCGGCTTTCAGTATGGCAAAAACCAGTATTTTCTTTTCCGTTTGGCGCTCTTCACTCATAAAAACCCTCTATTTTTCTACAAATTAATGTAATTTTGTTGGAGCATTTGCGTTTATAAAAATAAAAAAAATGAGAAACTTTCTTGCTTTCCTTATACTTTTTGTTGCCGTATTAAATGTTTCGGCTCAAAGAGATCCTAAAAAAACCGATGATAAATTTAAGCGTGCCCTTCAGCTGGTTTCATATATGTACGTTGACAGTGTGGATGAAGAAGAGCTGGTAGAAACCGCTATCATAAAAATGCTGGAAGAGCTCGATCCGCATTCCATTTATATTTCTGAAGAAGAAGTGAAGCGTACCAACGAGCCCCTTGAAGGAAATTTTGAAGGTGTTGGTATACAATTTCAGGTCTTACGCGACACCATCAACGTGGTAAATGTTATTGCCGGCGGCCCTTCTGAATCGGTAGGCATAAACGCGGGAGATAAGATTGTAAAAATTGATGATGAGAACTCTACAGGAGACAAGGTTGATAATGCCTATGTTGTAGAACACCTGCGTGGTAAAAAAGGCACAGAGGTCGTACTTGGTATCGTACGCAAAGGAGAGAAAGAAATCTTGGAATTCACCGTTACACGTGATAAAATTCCAATCAATTCAGTGGAAACATCATATATGATCACACCTGAGATTGGATATATCAAAATAACCCGCTTTTCAGCCACTACTATGGATGAATATAAAGAAGCCATGACTGAGCTGCAGAAAAATGAGCTGAATGGGCTAATTCTTGATTTACGTGGCAACTCAGGCGGTTACCTCAGAACTGCAGTTGACCTGGCCGATCAGTTTCTGGAAAACGCCAAAATGATTGTCTATACAAAAGGCCGTTACGAAGACGACTATACCGAATACAAGTCAACTAAAAAAGGAAATTACGAGAAAGGCAAACTCGTGGTTCTGATTGACGAGGGCTCAGCCTCTGCCAGCGAGATTGTTACCGGTGCCGTTCAGGACTGGGATCGTGGACTGGTTATCGGACGCCGTTCATATGGTAAAGGTCTGGTTCAACGCCCCTATGCCCTGCCCGACGGATCGTATATGCGCCTCACTGTTGCACGCTATTATACACCAAGCGGACGCTGCATTCAGAAGCCATACGACGAAGGTAAAGAAAGCTATTACGAAGAACTTTCATCACGTATGAGCCATGGTGAGCTCATTCACCCCGACAGCATTGCATTTCCTGACTCTTTAAAATATAAAACCGATGCAGGCCGTACGGTATACGGTGGAGGTGGCATTATGCCCGATATTTTTATTCCATTAGATACTACCTTGTACTCTGATTACTATTCAAAGCTGTATCGCAATAATGTTTTCAATTCTTTCACCCTCGATTATGTAGATGGCAAAAGAGAAGAGTTGATAGGAGCCTATGAAAACGTGTATGCATTTAAAGAGAGTTTCAAACTCGACGATGCTTTCATGAAAGAATTCTTTGCCTATGCTGAAGAAGATGTAGAGTATGAGGAAGAAGGCTATAAAACCAGTGAATCGGTGATTAAAGCCGTTTTAATGGCAAGCATGGCAAGCAAATTATACGGCAGCGATGCATATTACGTTATCATTCACGACATTGATGATGAGCTGCAGAAAGCCATTGAAGTGCTGGAAAGCGAAGATGCATTTATGGTACATAAGGTGCATGATTAGTAATGGGATGTGGAATGTAGAACGTGGAACGTAGAACGTGGAACGTGAATCTAGAATCTAGAATTGAGAGTCGTGAAGAGTAAAGACTTCTTAAAAATTTCGTGTATTACCGACCTGAACAACGCTGTTTCAAAGGTTGGTTTTGCAGTATTACTGGCCGGAATTTTATGTTTTTTCATTGAAAATGCAACAATTATTGCCATATTACTGGTATTACTATCGTTCCCGCTTATATTAACCAATCGTGTTTATTTTTTTGACAAAGAGAAAAAGTTTTTCCGTACATATTATAATACCGGTGGAATTAAATTCGGTGGCAAATGGGAATCGCTGGAACCATATAAAACTGTTATGATACTCAGCTTCAGAGAATCACAAGTAATGAATCTGATCAGTATAAGCCGCAAGGTGCGATCGCAGGGGTATGAAGTTTTTCTGAGTGGTGAAGGCAAAAAGCATATAAAAATCTATGAGATCAGTTCTTATTTCAAAGCCCGAAAAATTGTGGATAAGGTAGCCAATGCACTTAATTTCAAAATTCACGATCAATATGAAGAGCGCATGCAGGAGTTTGTGAGACAGGCAGGGAGAAAATAATTACGCTTAAAACATGAAACTCTTTTTTCAAATATTCTTTCTTTTGGTTCTCTTCGTTTCATGCCATTCAACAGATAAGGAGCAAGCGCAAAACGATGAACCCTCGTATGATTTTCTTTTTGAGCAGATTGAACAACAGCAGGAGCAAAAGAAGCAGGATTATATTAACACGATGGAAAAGAAGAGCATTGTATTTGAGCAAATTGGCGATTGCGATGAGGATGATTTTGACTCACTGGCCGAAACAAAGCACCCGCTTATCAATACTTCTGAAATAAAGGATTCATCACTGTTTGTGGAATTCAAATTTCTCGATTCCTGCTGCCAGGAGTTTTTCGGCGATTATAAAATAAAAAACGACACACTGGTCTTTAAATTTGAAGCGGTGGGTTCAACGGCCTGCGACTGCTATTGCTGGTACACCTACAAACTCAGAATTGAGCATATTGCCAATGCATTTTCGGATTTTGAGGTGGTGTATTGGTAATTACCTTATATTCAACCCCTTCGGGGTTCTGAGTTGGAAAAGTGTCTGACACCCGCAGGGCTGTCTGACACTTGTGAAAGGTGAAACTTATTGTTTTTTCTCCTTACATTTATCATATCCCACCCAAACCACAAGACCAAGTACTGCAAAAGCCCAGGAAAGTTCAAAAGAGTATAACCGAATTACAGTTCTGCTAAGTACTGCCAGTACAATAAGAATAGCTGTAACAATAATTGCTACTTTTTTGTTTCTGAGTATTTTACAGTACCATTTCATATCAGGCTTACAAAGCTTTATCTGAGTTCTCCTTTTGATAAACCCTGTAATAATACACAGGGGCATAGAAAATTGCAAACATGGCTAAAAGGATAAATTGTTGCATATTCTTATTTCTGGCTGCATGAATAATCATATAAAACAAGAAAACGGTATTAAAAATATAGAATGATATAACCACTAATGCAAGGGGTAATGAAAACGAAAATAATTGACCAATGGAGAAGCCCGGTTCATTACTATAAGCATTCAAAAGGATGGGTGCCACCACAAGGGCAATTGCACCCAAACTTGTCATAAAAGCTAAATACGGGAGGTATTTTTTCATAATGAGGAAGAATAATTGAAGATTATATTAATATCTTTCAGAAAATCTTTGGCTTTGTTCAAAAAATCTTTGGCGCGAGCCGTGGGCTGATGTTTAAAAACGACCTCAAAATGCACTTTCAGATCTTTGCTTTCGGGATAATCGGCTGCCAGATCGCCGCTTTCCACATATCCAATATAAGTATTGAGTTTTTCCTGCAATTGTTTGAGGTGCGCCACTTCATCTTCCCAATTCAGATGATCGGTAAGCGTAAGCACCACCACGCCTTTCTTTTGGTCAGTGCCGATAAGGTCGATTTGGTTGGGGTTGAGTTCCACTTCAAACAAATATACGAATTAAAAAAGTTATTATTGCTTTTACTTCGACGATTAAATTCTAATCATTTTTGCGAGATCGAGGTTACAAGATTTACAGTAGATTTCCAATAGAAAAACAAGTGTCCAGGTTCTCTACTCCCCAATGACTACACTCAGGACAGGCACCCAAACTGAAATTGAATTTACTGTTCATAAACTAACAAATATCACAATTCACGATTCAAAATTCAGGATTCTAGATTCATTTTTTCCTATATTTGCCCTATCAAAAACAAGAATTATGAGCAAGCTTGCTGTTAATTACCTGGGACTCAACCTAAAGAACCCCATCATTGCGGGAAGTTCCGGTTTGAATAAGAATATTGAAAATTTAATTGAACTTGAGCAAAAAGGCGTGGGCGCCGTGGTACTCAAATCGCTCTTTGAAGAGCAGATCAAATTTGAGTATATGAAGCAGATGTCGCAATACAACGACACTTATGCCTATCCTGAAGCCGACGACTACATTCGCGAGTACACCGAAATGAATGAGATGGATAAATACATTGATTTCATTCGTGAGGCCAAAAGCAAACTCAGTATTCCGGTTATTGCCAGCATCAACTGTATAAGCTCTTCAGACTGGGTGGAATTTGCCACAAAGATTGAAGATGCCGGAGCTGATGCGCTTGAACTTAATATTTTTATTCTTCCATCTGATGAAAAACTGGACGCCAAGGAGATTGAAGAAAGATACAGAGATATTGTAGATGCTGTTTTGAAAAAAACCAAATTACCCCTGGCTATTAAACTGGGATATCATTTTACAGATATGGCCCGTTTTATGACCCAACTTTCATGGGGTGATGTAAAAGGCCTCGTACTTTTCAACCGTGCATTCAGCCCGGATATAGATATTGACAATTTCAAAATCACTGCCGGAAATGTTTTCAGCTCAGAGGCTGAGCTTTCTACATCGCTTCGCTGGGTCGCATTACTGAGTGATAAAGTACGCTGCGACATTAGTGCATCAACAGGAGCACACAGTGGAGAAGCTATTATAAAACAAATTCTGGCCGGTGCTACTACTGTTCAAATTTCATCAGTATTGTATAAAAAAGGCTTTGGAGTTGTAGAGGAAATGGTTGAATTTCTCAACCAGTATATGGATAAGCACGGCTTTAAAACCATTGAAGATTTCAAAGGCAAAATGAGTTTTAAAGAAAGCACCAATCCTGCCGCCTACGAGCGTGTGCAGTTTATGAAGCACTTTGCGGGGATTGAGTAAGTTTTTATATTATTAGTAAAAACCACTGTCATGCTGAGCTTGTCGAAGTACGAACAGTGGTTTTTTTATTTTCAATCAAGTTGTCGCATTTCGACTGGCTCAATATGACAACTTGATGGTTTTTCAACATTTCACACCCCATTGTTAATTTCTTTTTCCGCTCGTACAGCGGTATTTGCTTATATTTGCCTTCCGAATTGAGAAAGACTATGTCAGAAAAATACAATGAAGACAGCATTAAATCCTTAGAATGGAATGAGCACATACGCCTGCGCCCGGGAATGTATATTGGAAAACTGGGCAGCGGTGCATCGCACGATGATGGAATTTATGTTCTGCTGAAGGAAATCATGGATAACTCTATCGATGAATTCATCATGGGTTACGGTACCAAGATCGAAGTTATGCTGGATGAAACCAGTGTAACGGTACGCGACTACGGCCGTGGTATTCCCATGGGAAAACTCGTTGATGTGGTATCAAAAATTAATACAGGTGCCAAGTATGATTCGGAGGTCTTTAAAAAAACCGTTGGACTTAACGGTGTGGGCACCAAGGCTGTTAATGCGTTGTCAAGCTATTTTAAAATTGCATCATACCGTGACCAGAAAAGCGTATATGCAGAGTTTGAACGTGGACAGCTCACTTTTAAGTCTGATGAAGTAACCTCAAACAAACGCCGCGGCACAGAGGTTCTATTTGTTCCTGACAATGAGGTTTTCGGCAATTACACCTATCTTGAGGAATATATCGAAGACATGCTGTGGAATTATGTGTACCTTAATAAAGGGCTCACAATCAGTTTCAACGGCCAAAAATTTGAATCGAAAAACGGACTGCTTGATTTACTCGAAAAGAACATTGATTCGAGCGTACTTTACCCTGTAATTCATGTTGAAGAACAGGATTTCGAGTTTGCCATGACACATATTGAACGCAGTCACGGTGAAGAGTATTATTCTTTTGTCAATGGGCAACGCACTACGCAGGGCGGAACTCATATTTCTGCATTTCGAGAAGCAATTGTAGATACTATACGCAAATTCTACAAAAAAGACTTTGATGCCAGCGATGTAAAAAACTCACTTGTAGTGGCCATCAGCATACGAGTGCATGAGCCGGTATTTGAGAGTCAGACCAAAACCAAACTGGGCAGTCAGCATATGGAGCCCGACGGGCAAACCATTAGAAATTATGTAGGTGATGTTGTTCGCAGAAACCTCGATAACCATTTGCATATTAATACAGAAACTGCTGAAAGTCTTTTAAAAAAGATACAGCAGAACGAAAAAGAGCGCAAAGAAATTACCAATATTAAGAAGTTGGCTAAAGACAGCATAAAAAAAGCCAGCTTGCATAATAAAAAGTTGCGTGATTGCAAGCTCCATTACAATGTAGGCAACGACGACCGCCGGTTGGAAACCACACTTTTTATTACTGAGGGAGACTCTGCTTCGGGTTCCATCACCAAAGCACGTGATCCTTACACACAAGCGGTATTTAGTTTGAAGGGGAAACCCTTAAACAGTTTTGGCCTGAGCAAACGCATTGTTTACGAAAACGAGGAGTTCAACCTGATGCAATCTGCCATCAACCTGGAAGAAGGGGTGGAAAACATCAGATACAATAATATTGTAATTGCCACCGATGCCGACGTTGATGGCATGCATATTCGTTTGCTGCTGCTTACTTTCTTCCTGCAGTTTTACCCTGATCTGGTTAAAAGCGGACACCTATATATATTGCAAACACCATTGTTTAGGGTTCGAAATAAACAAAAAACCATCTATTGTTATTCAGACCAGGAACGACAGATGGCCATTAAAGAACTGGGAACCAAACCCGAGATAACACGCTTTAAAGGACTTGGAGAAATCAGCCCCGGAGAATTCCGCGATCTGATAGGACCCGAAATGCGTCTTGAACCGGTATTTCTGAAAAGAGAATACAGTATTGAAGAAATATTGCAGTTCTACATGGGCAAAAACACTCCTGACCGGCAGAATTTCATTATTGAGAATTTAAGGGTGGAAGAAGATATTACAGAACTTTCTTAGCCTGGGGTTGAGTTATTAATTGTTAGTTGCTAATTGTTAATGCAACAGCATTAACAATTAAAACAGTTTCTCAATCAAAAACTCCGTCAGCATCAGTCCTTTCCAGAAAAAGATGGCAATATTGGCTACGAAAAGCCCAAGCAGTACTGCCCAGGTTCTTTGCTTTCGGAAAATCAGTAGTGTAAACACCGAAGGCATCAGGAAAACGGAATAATAGATAAGCCAGATAAATATCTGCATTCCCAATGAAGCATCGTCGTGTCCTTTAAAGAG
>PKSX01000101.1 GCA_002869435.1 Marinilabiliales bacterium
AACAGGTATGTTTATTCTGGCGGCCTCAGCTTCAGACCAAAGTGCATACGAATTGCCACAATATAAGCAGGGTCTGCTTACATACAGTTTGTTGTACACCTTAAAAAACAATCCTGAAATATTGGATGAAGGTCAATACCTCAATGTGCAGAAATGGTTTTTGGAGAGTGAAGAATACCTGCAGGATTTGGTTGAAAACATGGGTTATGAACAGGCCGCTCAGCCTTTTGGTACGGCAAATATCAGGGTCGGTCTGGTGAACGATGAGGTGAAGAATAATATTCATCTGGCAGAAGAAAAACCGGTTGTCATGTGTGCCAATGTGATGAATCAGGGTACGTTCAATGATGATCTGGGCCTGAAAGAAAAAGTAAATGCATATCTGAACGAAGCTTCATCAAGAAGTATGGAAAGCATTTTTGTTTATGCACCAAAAGAAACGTCCTCGGTGAATAAGATCAATATTTTATATGTTGTTCAAGACGATGAAGTTATTTGTCAGGTGAAATTATTTAAAAACACCAAAGAATTAAACCAGCAGGAGGTGAGGGGAGACAAGAATAACTTACATGCTTTGGTGGTGGATATTGTTGAAAAAATTGTTTTATATGCTGAGTAATATTTCACCTACGGCCCTCAGGAGAATCTGGTTCGGATACTAAACAGAATTAACTGGAGGGTGTGGTACAAAACTCAATTTTATGTATATTTGAAAAAACTAAAATATGAAAGCGTTTTTTTCCCTATTAATTATTGGAATTTCTTTTATTGTTAATTCTCAGGATCTTTCATCATCAAACTTGATGAAGGATGGTTCACTGGTTAGTATAGGACAGGCAAAGGAGAACTTTGCAGGGTGGCATCCGGAAGGATTATATGATGGAATTAAATATGAAGTTGAGCCCTTTTCAAAGAACCCGGCATATACATTTAGCGATGGTTCTTATTATAATGTGGGGAGAGGCTTTACTTTTACTTTTAATCGTGAAGTTGCACTGGGCCGTATTACAAAATATGGGTATAAATATCCATTCTCGCTTGTTGTAGAGTATTACGGATATTCCGGCTGGACAAAAGTCGCGACATTTAGAAATAGTGATGTGAAGCAAAATTTTGACTTTAATTTTGACGGGCAAATTAAAGCAAAGAAATGGCGCTGGTATATTACTGAGTACTCATATAAGGGGCAAAACCTTTACTTCTTTGAAATGGAAGCCTATGAGCGTACAATTAGTAATAAGCCTCGTGAATATAAAGACTATTATGATGATGGTTCTATAAAGGTTATTGGAGAATATACAGGTAATGAAAAATCGGGTTTATGGAAATACTATTATGAAAATGGCCAAATTGAGGAGTATGGCCATTATTCAGAAGGTTATCAAAATGGGGTGTGGAAAGAGTTTTATGATAATGGAGCGTTATATGCAGAAGGCGAATATGATGATGATTGTGAAGAGGGAGAATGGAAATACTATGAAGAGGACGGCTCATTTAGCGAAATAATTACATATAGTGATTGTGACTTTCATGGGGCATATAAACTATATGAGGACGGAATACTAATTGAAGAAGGGCAGTATCGAAACGATGAAAAAGTTGGAGAATGGCATTTTTATTATGATAGTGGGAAACTTAAAGCGGTAGGCTCTTTTACTTATGATGAGGACTATGATGAAGTTGATTCAACCGGAGTTTGGAAGTTTTACTATGAGAGCGGGCAGCTTCAAAAGCAATGTACTTACAATAATGGAGTAATTGAAGGATCTTATAAAACCTATTACGAAAACAGCCGTGTTTCAGTTGAGGCATTTTTTGAAAGTGATGGTGAGTCGGGATGGTATAAGCAGTTTTATGATGATGGTACTTTAAAGTACTCGGCAACACTTGAAAACGGCAACTATGTTTGTGAAGTAAAGGGCTTTTATCAAAATGGGAAGCCCGAGTTTATTCAGTCTTCAACAAAGTATACTCAGTACTATGAAAGTGGTGCAAAGAAGGCTGTTGTTGAACTGGTTGATTACGTGCCAAATGGTGAGGGAGTTTACTATTATGAATCAGGAAAAGTTCAGGCTGAAGGTAGCTTTGTAAATGGAAAAGGTAATGGCAAATGGGTGTATTATTATGAAAATGCTCAGATTGAAAAGCAAGGCCTTTTGGCAATGGGCTATTATGATGGTGAATGGACTGAGTATTTTGATAATGGCCAAACTCATAAGGTGATTTTATATGATAATGGGAAATTGATGGATATTATATCTTGCTTTGCTCCTGATGGATCTCGTTTGGATAAAGGCACTATTGTAAACGGAAATGGAACCGTAAAGATCTACGATAAAAACGGTAATTATTTGGAGAAAAAAGAATATAGTAACGGAATAATAGAAAACTGAAAACCATGAAGAATACTTTTTATTTGTTTTTCGTAGCAATAATGCTGTTTGGCTCTTGCGCCAGCTATGAATATGCCAATAAGCGCAAAGGCGAGCGTGTTGTAGCATCGGTTAAGAAAAACCCCGACTTTGTTCATGATCTGGCTTATGAACAACAATACAGTTCTGAAGAATTAGCGGATGCCGGCACCCGTGGTTTTAGCGTGCTTCAGTTTATTGATCTGGCCAAAGACGGTGTGAAAATGCTCATTGAAATGGATCGTAAAAAATATACACAAGAGTATGTAGCCTCTCAGGGCGATATGTATTTCTATGATAATATTTCAACAATCGGTGTTGTGGATCCTACCGGGATGCAGTTTGAAGGAATTCGTGTACTTCGCTTATTCAAAGACAAGAAAACAGGAATCGATACCGCCCTTTACATGGTTCTTAAAGTAGATACCGAAAATCCGAATGAAATTATTAATAACTCTGTATTCCGTCTTGTTGTAGATACTTTTCAGCTCAATTTTGCCAAGGCCAAAGTTCCCGGATTCAGATGGTATATGCCCTGGAGTATTTTTGTAAAGAACAGAGAAACAGTTAATCTGGATATGACCATCACATTTACTTCTTCATGGATGGAGGCCAATGGAATGAATCACCGGAATGAAGAGATAGGCGTATTCAGTCTGAGTTTGAGAAATATTCCATTGCGAAAATCTGAAGATACCAAAGCCTATTTTGCATCTTTGCATGGTCGTAAACTCGGTGGCTTTTCATACCTTGTTCCCAGATCATACGGCTACTATCAGGATCAGGATAATCAGTTCAGGCAATGCTATGGGCAAGGCAATTACAATTTTGTAATCAGCTTTAAAGAGGCCGGTAAGGAAAAATTTGTACAGAAACTGCTTTTCGATAATACCGATGCCCTTTTTGATGGTTTGAAGAAGGAACTGGATAAAGATTAGAAATAGAATAATATTGAAATAATGGTTCTAAAAAAAGTTATTGCTGGATTGGTGATTTCTTTTGTGTTATCACTTTCACTTTTTGCTCAGAAAAAACAAATACTGATAATTCATTCTTATCATAAAGGGTTGGAGTGGACTGATGATATTACGACGGCCATTGAAGATGTTTTTGAGCCATTTAATGATATTTATGATTTGGATTTTGAGTATTTGGATTCAAAGAAATATGATTCTACATTATTTGTTGATCAAGCGTCAATGTATAGTAAAAAATATAAGGATAAAAATGTAGTTTCAATTATTATTTCAGATAATGCTGCCCTCGACTTTATATTGCAGTTTCAGGATGATATTGCGCCCGGAGTACCTGTTGTCTTTTGCGGTATTAATAATTATTCACCTGAAATGCTTCAGGGGAAGACAAATATTACAGGCATTATAGAATTTGTTGATTATGCTGCAAATGTTGAACTTATATTAAAATTGCACCCCGATGTGGAAACAATTATTGTTGTAAATGATAATAAATCTCTTACATCGAAATTGCATAAGCAGTTATTTGTTCAAGCTACAGAAAAGTTCACTTCTAAAGTGAATTTTGAGTTCTGGGAGAACATGAGTATTGATGAAGTAGAAGAGGCTGCAGCAGTGAAAAGAGAGAATTCTGTGTTGTTTTTAATTAATTTTCATA
>PKSX01000041.1 GCA_002869435.1 Marinilabiliales bacterium
GGTACAAAAGTGATGCTCATTAGCTGGGACTTTGAGTTTATCGATGATTTTGGTCAGCAAAAAATGACACGTACATCTCAGGATTTACTAAAAGAGGTAACTTATCCTGTTGCCATGCATGCCATTATAGAAGACCCCGAGTATACTGATACACCTCTTATTAATGCTCTTTTTGTTCCGCGTAGTGAGAAAAGAGAAGACGAGGAGTATGAACCTCATGAATACATCTCATATGATGGTGATGGAATTGAGCGTGTAAGCCAGGTATTATCTCTTAAAAACGGATATGGTTTTATAAAATATCCACCTAATAACCTGTTTTTCCATTTTCAGACCATTGAAGAAGATGCACTTGTGAATCTGAAACCAGGTGATGATGTGGTTTTCGAAATAGCCAAAAATGAAAAAGGGGAAGATATTGCAGTAAATGTGAAGCTCCCTGAGGAAAAAACCGAAGATGAAGAATAAAATTTCTTCTCATATATGAAAAGCTGTCTAATTCAGACAGCTTTTTTTATGAGAACTGCGAAGACTCTTTTTTGAAACTGATTCTCTCAACCGGGTTTTTCCTTGTATAGCTTTGAATAATGCTAACAGCTTGCCGGTCTTCAACATTATCGGATGTAATGTATGGCAAACAATCGTCGGGGCAGGTAATGCTGCTTTCAGCACTAAGATATCCGTATCCAATGTAAACACCATTATCAATTAACACAAATGGGCGTCCGTTTGCCGAGCTGCCTTCCAAAAGCATAAAAGACTCATCTTTCATATGCATCTCATCAATTGCATTTTGTACCCTTTCGTTATAGGTGTCGATATCTTCCTTGCCAATACAGGCACCGTGACATCTTTGAATCTGATAATTGAAACATGGCCCGTTATGATCTGACAAGCCACAATGTGTAGAGCATAGTTCGTGTTTCTGAATAAGTCTTTCAAGATATCGTTTTGCAGAGTCTTTTTCAGGAAATGAAGAAAGCGGGAGCTTCTTGTTTTTGGCATGTATACTCTCAATTCTCAATTCAATATAACGGTCAGTTTCTGCATTCATGAATATACCAAACCGTGCAAGACTTCTTCGGCCGGCTCTGTTGTATAGTGGTTTCAGACTTTTAATCTCAGCCGATTCTTTCAATAATGCAATCAGTTCACTGCCGGTTTCCTCAAATTCAACTCTGGCGGTTTGGCTTTGTATTCGCTCCGATCGTTTTGATTTTTTATTATAGAAATGAGACAGAACCCGTTTGCGAAGGTTTTTGCTTTTGCCGATATAAATAATGTCATCCTGTTCATTAAGAAAATAATATACCCCTGGAGTATCAGGGATCTCTGTAAAACGGTCTGCCATCAGTTTGGGATGAAGCTTCAGCTCTAGCTGTCTTAGTTCTTTCTCCTTTACAATGCCATGTTCAAGTATTCTCTTAAAGAGAATTACAGTTGCTCTGGCATCGCCCATAGCCCTGTGCCTGTCTTCGAGTGGTATGTTCAGGCTTTCACATAGGTTCCCCAGACTATAGGAAGGCAGATCGGGGAATATCTTACGGCTTTGCTGTACAGTGCATAGTTTTTCGCGCTGCCAGTGATAGCCCAGTCGTGCAAATTCTGAAGCGATGAAGCCATAATCGAAACTGACATTATGAGCTACAAACACGGCATCTTCAGTAATTTCAACTAGTCTTTTTGCAATTTCATAAAACTTGGGTGCGTCCTCCAGCATTTCAGAACTAATGCCGGTCATATTGCTGATAAAAGGCGGAATATTACGCTCAGGATTGATGAGGGTGACAAACTCATCGGTGATTTCACCGTTCTCAAGCCTGAAAGCAGCAATCTCAATTATTTTACCGTTTTTGGAATTCCCGCCCGTGGTTTCAATATCAACAACGACATAATTCATGCAGGGCAAATATAGTATAAACTCTATATAATGTCAATAAAAAAGGCTGCCCGAAGACAGCCTTTTAAAATATTATTGCGAATTGTGATTACTCAACAATGAGTTTAATGGTTTCGCTTTGGTTGTTCTGAAGAACAGTTACAAAGTAGATTCCTGAATTGTAATCAGCAACAGAGATATTGGCAGAAGTATTAATTTGTGAAGTGTAAACAATACGTCCGGCAAGATCTGAAATGGTTACAAATGCATCGTTGTCAACATTAATAGTAATCATATTGTCGGCAGGGTTTGGATACATTGTGAAGGTATTGGCCTGAGTCTCATTAATGCCAACAGGAGCATTTGCAGCAACTGCACACATTGAGATCTCATCAGTGAATGTACCAACCAATGTAGCAGCAGCTGTAGCAACATCAATGGTGTAAAGACCACCTTCTGTTGTGTATAATGTGCCATAGAGAATAGCATTTTCACGGTCGAAACCAATATCCTGCGCATAGTTAATATCTACACCAAGAGGTCCAATGAAGGTACCGGCACCGGTAGTAGTGTTGATGCTTACGAGTGAGTCTGAAATCAGATCAATAGCCCATAATTCACCTGCATTACCTGCGGCAATACCAATCATAAGGTTTGTAGCAGAAATATTTCCAACCATGGTGGCAGTAAGTGTAGGAATATCAAGTGTGTAGAGGTCTGTTCCTACACCATTATAATCAGCAAGATATACAATGTCGTTTAACGCATCATGCGCAAAACCGGTAATATCGGTAACACCAGATATAGCACCAACATTAATAGTCATACCATTTCCGTTAACAATGTAGAGAGTAGCTGTTCCGTATTCAACACCATAAATAGTGTTATCTACATAGTCTCCACAAGAAAGGAAGGCATTTGTAGAAGCTAAAGCAACACCTGTTTGAGCACCGGTTCCTTTATCCACAGTAACAATATAGTCACCCAGGCCTGAACTTGAAGCATCATAGGCATTGTATCCGTAAATAGTTCCATTGGTGTATGAGAGGTCAGTAATCTCTACAACTGCAGTTAGTGTATCATTATTATGATCACTATCTGTGGCAAGTGAAGTATAAACCTGAACAGTGTATGTTCCGGCAGTGGGGTTCCAGTTGGCAAATGTTACCTGCTGGGTTGCACTTGCAGCTAAACTTGTTACACTCTGTGTGCTTGTGTATCCACCGGGGGTGATGTTCATTGTTACATCAAATGATTGTGCACTTGAACCATAGTTTTGTACTGTAGCAGTAGGATCGAAAGCACCTGTAAGTTGGTCTCCAAAATCAATAGAAGCAGTTCCTACATCATCAGCATCTGGCTCAAATACAAGAACATCACTGATTTCAAAATGCCAGCAATAATCAGCAGTATACCCAAAGCGAACTGCAAAGTTCGCATTTGAATATGCAGTAACATCAATAGACTCAGGTTGAGGAAGGTCATTTGGTGAATCGGCATGATATCCCATTACCCATACCCAGCTTGATCCGTTATATACTTCAACCCAGCCACTGTCAGGCTCATTGGTTGAAAACTTCTGAAAGTTGTAATTGTACTCAAGAATCAGTGCGGTTGCTCCACTGGTGTTTACTGTGGGTGAAGTTAAAAAGCCATCTTCCAGACCCCCGCTAAGGTCACTGTCAATCAGTGCACATCCTTGTCCATAACCGTTTTGTGATCCATTATCCCAGAACCAGCCTGTACCTGATGTAGTAGTAACTGTCCATGTTACCGGAATTGCTGTGGCAAAGCTCTCATCAATATAATTGGTGGCAGTTGTACCTTTGTTTTTAAGGGCTTTTTTTGTGAATGTTGCTACCGCGCTATTGTCGCTTTTTTGCTTGGCAGACATCTGAGATGATGCAAGACCTGTATTCTGTGCATACAGCGAAAATGCGAAAATAACTGATAACGTTAATGTGAATAGTTTTTTCATAAGTTGAAATATTTGGTTTGTGATACAAAATTAGGTATTATTTCGTTAACGGTGAAATTCAGAGCCCCGTTTCATAACTTTTTAAAGTTGATTTATGAAAAAATACGCCGGCAGGCAGATTTATTAAAAATTGTATTTTTGTTCAAAATAAGAAGTCAAATGGATAAAGCGGAGCAAAATA
>PKSX01000021.1 GCA_002869435.1 Marinilabiliales bacterium
AACATTAATTTGTACAGGTGTGACCGAACAATAAATAGTGTCTAACCCAGTATTCTCAATCAGAACAACAACAGTTTCGGCTGAAGTCATACACCCCGCCACAGGTGCAGAAACTGAATACATTGCTAAATCTGTTGTAGTATAAGTGTACTCATCAGCACCAATATCAGGGGTTACGGCATCTCGTGAGTCTTGGTCGATGTCATACAGAACAGTACAAGGTGTACCTAGATTGTTTACAGCAGAATCAGTTGCAATAATATGCAGATTGGTTGCACTAATGAAAGGAGGTGTAATATTCAGTGATGAATAATCATCCCCTGAACCGGTTTGCCAGTCAGACAATCCAATATAGTTTGAACCATCATAGCCGGTATAGTTGTTTGTTCCACTGGTATCAATGTGCAAGTCATTAAAATCTGAACTTAATACACCGTTATTTTTGTAAATACAGTATCGGAATGAACTGCTAGATGTATCACTAACATTACTTAATATATTATTTAATATGCTTACTGTACCATCTTCCATATAAAATGCAGCAACAGATGCATTTTCATCCTCATTTATTTGTACAGAATTATAGAAAACGTTAACGGTACCAAGTGTTGCTGTGTAAACAGATATGCCGCGCACAATAAAGTTTGTTGTTGGGGTTGATCGCTCATGAGTTATTTGACTCAGCATATTGTTTGATACGAGCGTAGTTCCAATTGAATCAATGACATAAATTCCATATACGATTTTGTCCTCATCTTGAGTCGCAACAGTGATATCATAAATAATATTATTGGCAACCGTATTTGTTCCAAACGTATTTTCAACGAATATGCCGCATGCGTAATTGCCGGTGCTGGAAACGTTAGAAACAGTATTTCCAATAATACTAAAATCCTCCAGATTTTTAGCTTTTATGCCACAGGATCGAATAAATATATCTCCAATATCATTAGGAGGCAAACCACCAATAGTGTTTGAATCAACATGACAATCAATATCAGGGAAATCTCTGTCTGCAATTAACTCAATTCCCTGATTACAATTGTAAACTGTAATATTTTTATATGTATTATATGAGTTTGATCCGGAAAATGCAAAAACAGGAAGTAATGTAGCCTGAAATACACCCCGACCCATAGTATTTGCTTTATTCAGGGTAATGGTGCAGTTTTTTATTGTGTTATGCTGGGCTCCATCCCAGGCACTTTCATTTTCAATAACGTAGCCGCATTCAAGAGAGGAGCCAAAACGAATTGAAATATCAATACCATCAAAAGTAAAATAGTCGGCCCCAACCAGATTAATTGCTCCTTCATTCATGGAGCTGCTTCCGGTTGGTCTGATTACCGGGTTATTGCCTGATCCGGATCTTTGAAAGATTATATCATAAGTATTGCCAAGGCAGTTTATTTCAGGTGGGTTTTCAATAAATACCTGTCCGGCACTTACATTTATTATAATGCTTCCTGTAATGCTATCTGAATTCAATGCATTTATTGCTGCTGTAAATGAAGCAAAATTGCCACCCGGTGTAGCCGGTGCAGTGGTCGGCAACGTGTTGTCAATGGTGTATGTTCCCGACATTGAAGTTATTTGCCTTGTATTTTGATTGGTATTTGTTTGTCCTTGCAAGAGGAGCCCCATTAAAATAAAAAGGAAAAATCCAGTCCAGTATTTCATGTTATTCAATTTAATAATCTGTGCAGCTAGTTTTTGGCAAAATTAAAGGTATATGACAGTTTGCAACTAGGGTAAATCTACATGCTTGGAATAAGTTTATTACCGTATTTTGTGCTTTGATGGAGTTTTTATTAGACTTGATAATCTACTTATTAAATCACTGTGGGAAATACGTAACCATAATAATAATTGCCATAATATCTTTGCCACATATAACCCCTCATAACATAATCAAATAACAGGGACTGCCTCATATTCTTGAGGCAGTTTTTTTGTTCCATCAATTTATTCTAAGACAATACAAGTTCTTGATTATTGTTTTTAAATTATAGATATATCTTTTTTGTACAACTCATATTATCACCTTCCACAAACAGTAGGTATATGCCATGCGTAATGTTATTGTCTATTGGTATTATGGTTGTGTTTTCATTAGGATCTAAATAGTCTTGCCAAATTAATCTTCCATTACTATCTATTAATTTAATAGCAGGATTTATTATTTCGCTGTAATTTGATAATACTATACCACTCTTGATACTGCTGTAATATGCAGAAATACTATTGTTGACAACATTGTTTACATGTCGTACTTCAGAATAGGAAAACTCACCATTATAATCGGTTTGTTTTAATCGGTAATATGAATCTCCTATGTATGGCTTATAATCGCAGCAATTATACTCAATAGTAGTGTTTGAATTACCTGCACCAGGAATTATGTCCACGATTTCCCATGTATTCATGTCTTTCGATTTTTCAATTGTAAAATAATCGTTGTTTTCTTCTGAGGCAGTTGTCCAATTAATGAATACATAATTGTTGAAATATTCAACTCCAAAATGGGTTAGGTCAATTGGCAGTGTGCTACAATTTTTTCCATCATCATGTATGGTCCAGCCACTACCACTTCCATATGTGTCTAATGCAATCCATTCGGGTTCTGCTATGCAGTAGTTCAGACCTCGGGCACCAAGTTCCATTTCGTCATCAGGGAAACCAGCTTTCTGGGCTTCCAATGCAATTATGAATTTGTCATAATTATTAATATCCATGCCACAATAATCAAGCATACGTCTTAGTGAATTATTATTTAGCACACTCGAAAAATCCCAGTTGCTTATATCTTGGTTAAAAGCGGATGCATTATCGAACATCCCGTAGAAAGTGTAAACACTTCCGGTATTCCAGTTGCCAATGTTTTGATTGAATGAACTTGCATACTGAAACATTCTGTACATTGTAGTAACATTAGCAGTATTCCAGGCCGAAATGTTTTGGTTGAAATCATAAGCATCGCAAAACATATACTCCATGTTTGTAACATTTGATACGTCCCAGCCTCCAATGGGTTGATTGAATTTCTCTGCATCACAAAACATATACTGCATGTCTGTGGCGCTTGAGGTAACCCAACTGCTTATGTCTTGATTAAATACAGTTGCATACAAAAACATACATTCAAAATCCGTTACACTTGAAACATCCCAGGTGGTAATATTTCCATTAAATATTGGACAATCGGCGAATGCATATTGCATATCTACTATGGTCGATACATCCCAGCTACTTAGGTCAGTGTTAAAGTTGTCGCACCGTCGAAAAATGTCTGCAAGAACAGTTACCCCTGATAAATCGGGGGCATCACTTGCGTTGTATACCATATTTGCACATCCGTCAAAAGCATGTTCCATGCTTGTCCATGAAATACTGCCCCATTGCTCAATTGACATTAATTTGAGTTTATCTCCGCCATTATTAAAATAAATACGTGGAAATGTTCCCCTTATATTAATGGTGTATGTTCCTGCTACACCATAATCGTGAGTTATGCCTGTTGCTACACCTATGTCATCAAAAGTACCATCATTATTCCAGTCAACATCATAATTATAAGTACCCATAGCTATGGGTATAGCAAAACTTGTGCTATTGGAGATGCCAGTATTATCTGTTTTTACAGAAATTTTAAACCAGGTACTGGGCTGTGAAAAGCCGGCACAGGAAAAAAACATCGCCAAAGAAATGATTGCAAATAATTTTTTCATAACATTCTTTTTCATCACCATAAGTTTATAACTTCAAAATCTTGTACAAAAGAAAACCACTAATCACAGTTTTGCAGTTTGTAATTTATGTCAAAGTCAATTACTTAGCAAAGGTATATCATAAATAAACCTTTACTATAGTCAAATCTACGTGTGATTTTGTCAGTATATTTTTACATTAACAGGAATTGTATATTAAATTCTAAAGCATTCTTTAAAAACAACTTTTGCAAATAGCTTAGAAGAAGATCTGGTTGAAAGACTCTATAGTACTTCATCATTTACGGATACATTTATTGAGTAAATTATCTACCAATCATTAATTTATAGAAGTTAATTTAGCCACAGACAACCCCTCATAACATAATCAAATAACAGGGACTGCCTCATATTCTTGAGGCAGTTTTCTTTTAGCCTATATACTTGAAAAGAACAGAGATGTATGTTAGAAAAAAAAACGTTATGTCATAACCCTTCATTATTTACTGAAATAATCCTTAGGGAAATCACCTAGTATTTGTTCTCCTGCAGATTTTACATTTGCATTGTTATTAACCCTCATAACATAATCACAAAAACAGGAACTGCCTCACACTCTCGGGGCAGTTTTTCTTTGTTCAAAAATATATCTGCGAGATCACCGTGATCCGCGGGAGCTAACATTCAAACTTCTCCAAACTCACTTCCCCATCAAAAACCGCATAGGTTTTATGATGCACCCACTCTCCAAGATTTATATATTTTGCTTTGTCAATTTCTAAATCTAATGGCAGGTGCCGGTGACCGAAAACATAGAAATCTGCGCGTTTTTCTTCGGGAACTTCTTTAATGTAACGAATTATAAACTCCTTGTCTTCGCCTTTAAACTCTTCGTCTTCGCCCTCGTTGGCCAGGCGGCTGCTTTTTGAAAAGAATAATGCCAACCCAAAAGCAAAATTGGGGTGGAATCGTGCGTAAAGCCACTGCAAAAATCTGCAGCCAAATAGTTTTTTTATGAATTTATAGCCTTTATCGCCGGGGCCCAGTGCATCACCATGGCCGCATTCAATTTTCTTTCCGCCGGCTTCTATAATCACATTCTTTTCAAAAATCTTTACGCCGCATTCTTCAACCAGATATTGCTTCATCCACATATCGTGGTTGCCTTTAAAAACCCATACCTCGATACCTTTTTCATGAAGTTCGGCCAGCTTACCGAGCAAACGAACATGTCCCCGCGGAACCACATGTTTATACTCAAACCAGAAATCGAAAAGATCACCGGCAAGAACAATTAGTGCAGCATCTTTTTCTGCTTCAGTAAGCCATTGCACAAAAGCTTTTTCCCGCTCACGGCTTTTTTCCCGTGTAGGAATTCCAAGGTGCAGATCGCTGGCAAAGTAAATTTTTTTGCCGCTGCTTAAATCTACCACCATGGTTTCGGGATTTTTGGGTGATCGGGCCATTTGTAGAGGTTTAATTTTTCAAAGTTAAGAATAAAACGTATTTTTTCCAGATAATTGTTTGTGTTCAGATTTAATGTTTCCAGACTATTCTGATCCAGAAGAATCGGGAATGCTATTTCCAGTACTCCGGGTAGTGGGGCGAGCAGTATTCCGCCTTCGTAGGCAGTTTGAATGCCGTTATCAATCAGGTCGGGAAAAGCGCCAATGCCAAGGTAAAGTTGAATGGGCGCATCAAAAGGCATGGTGGTTTTAAAGGTTATGGCACTTACCCAGTCCCAGCTTTTGCCACCAATCATATTGGTGTAAAAACCACCCTGATCTAAATATGTTTGCTGATCACTCATGTGATGCGTATCATAATTCCGTCCAATAAACCAGTGATCCAGAAAAATATCCTGTTCGCTGGTAATTCCTGATATACCAAGTCTACCATCGAAATTATTCTGAAAATTCGTTTTCTTATATACATAAGCTCCGGTATAAAGCCTGTATTCAAAGAATTTTTCAGGAGAATCATAATTCAGTTTTCCCTGGTAAATAAACTGTGCTCTGGCAAATTCATCTGAAATATCTGAGCTAATTTCCATACTGTATGGATTAATATCTCTTCTGTAATTATAGATCCAGTTTAACCTTAGTGCTTTCAGGGTTCTTGTGTTTTTTGATGGAACCCAGTTGGAGTCCACTTCATTATAGCCCAATATGTCCTGGCTTGAATAATGCATCTTAAGCCCAAACTGATGGAGTAATTCCGGCTTTTTTGAGGGAGAATGCAGGTTGAGCGTAACCCCGACTTCAATACGAGAGGCTCTGAAGTCGAAATCATCTGTTGATTTGAAAAAATATGTTCTCCCGCTTAAAAAAGTACTGAATCTTCTGATTTTGCCTGTATTCTTCAGTACATTAAAACTTACCCGTCCTTCGCCAATAATATTCTGTTGTTTCCATGCATACATGGGCATAGCCTGAAAGGAAAAACGTTTGAATGTATCGGTTTGGTTGGTTAAAAAGACTCCGGGTTCAAAACCACTGTTGAATGTATAACCGGGGACAGGGAGTATAATCAGATCGGATTGATCGGGGTTTTTTGAAGCGAAAGAGCTTCCATCTTGACTAAAAGATGCTGTATTTTTGAGTAAAAACTGACTGTTTACTTCAGTAGACAGAAGCAATAAAACGAGAGCAATTAATGCATATTTAAAACAGTAATTCATACAGACTTTGTCCGATGCTATCTACAGACGCACTTTTAGCGGTAATAACGCCATCGCGATCTAAAACGTACATAAATGGAATATTATCTACGTGATATAGTCTTGCAACAGGTGATTGATTGTGTTTGAAATCGCAGACATTATACCACATCATTTTTTCATCACTGACAGTTTCTGTCCATGCAAATTCATCAAAATCAAAAGAAACTGAAACTATGGCCAGACCGCGCGGTCCATAGGTTTTGTTAAAGTATCGAATGGTATTTAACTGCATCATGCTTTCGGGCGACCAAGACCCCCAGAAATGAAGCAGAACAACATAGCCCCTTAATTGCTCAAGTGCGAATAGATTCTTATTGATATCTTTCATGGTAAAGTTCGGAGCGACTTTTCCGGTATCCAAACGTGCTTTAATTTCCGCTTCTTCTTTTATCGCGATTTGAATACGGTTAACTTTAGCATTGAAATGGTTTACATGTTCATTTGAAGGATACTTTTTTGCAAGGTTTTCTGCAACTTGTGTGTATAGATCAATGTATTTAAACTCATCCAGGATGGGATTGCGGCCAAATTGCTGATACATGATAAAAAGAGCTCCCATATTATCCGGGTTGTTTTTAACCAGATTGTGAGTAAACTCTTCTTCTTCTTTCTCCGTTGCATCAACAAGTGAGTCAAGGGTTTCTCTTATTTCCAGCTTATTATCGGCATACTTATTTTGTTCCCAAATCAGAAAAATGGAATCGAGTTTGTTATATTGCTTCTGAGTAAAAGCATAATGCTCAGCCACCAATTCTGATGAAGGAGATCCTGAAACAGTATAGGTTTCTGCAAGTGCTTTTACATCGCCACTCAAAATAATATGTTGGCCTGGCTCAGCAATGAGCGTAATAAAATTATCTTCTTCCACCAAGACTCTGATGAATAGAGCGTCGTCGGTTTTATATTTGAAAGTAAAGCTTCCGTTTTCGTCCAGGCGTATAGAGTCAAGGGTTTGAACACTTTCTACATGAATGGCATCGATGTAGATGAGGTTCCCGCGACTGTGAATGAAGCGGCCTTCAATAATAATCTCATCCTGATCAGCACTCTTGTTTCCTCCACAAGAGGCCAGAAGAAGGATTATAGAAAAAAGACCGAAACTATTCAGCAGTAGTTTTTTCATGTGTATTATTTGTTGAATTGAAAACTTAGTGGGAGTAAAGCATCAGCGCTTCCAAAAATAAAACCGCTACCATTTTCATGGGCAAGGATAATTTTAAATGGCTTTTTTTGTCGCAACTGAGTTTGGTGCATTACCTGTCTGCATGCTCCGCAGGGAGTTACAGCTTCCAGTAGCGGAGTTTTGTCAGATTTGGCAATCACGGCCAATGCTGTTACTTCTTCTTGTGGATATTCTGACCCTGCATAAAACAACGCCACTCTTTCAGCACAAAGACCGCTGGGGTAGGCTTCATTTTCCTGATTGCTGCCCAGAATAATTTCTCCGTTTTTCAATTGAAGTGCTGCACCCACATAAAATTCAGAATATGGGGCATATGCGTTTTTTGTTGCCTCCAAAGCTTTTTCTACCAGCATTCGATCGGTGGATAAAAGCTCTTCAAATGAATTGAAGCTCTGATAATCGATTGATATTTTTTCGTTTTTCATCCGTTTGTCTTTTTAATTATGTTCGGATGTGTTTCTGTTTGTTTTATAACGTGATTTGTTCTTAAAAGATACATTATTAACCTTATTTCTTCAAAGTGGGGTGAATGAAATCTTTTGATATTAAAACAAAAAGAAACAAACTGTTGAAGAGGGCATAAAAACTTAAACCTACCTGAGTCTCAAGTGTGTCCTCATTCAGCATTGACAACAAAAATATAAAAATAAATCCTATGTATAGTATATTATGGCGTTGCGGTACTATGAAAACCGGATACAAGATACTGAATAAGAATAAAATCAATCCAAAAACACCAAATGTCACCCAAAAGGTAAGATATTGATTATGAGCCCGAAGCCTGAATTCATCATCCAAAAGAGAGTTCATTTTCTGGTACGCGGCAGCAAATGCTGCTTTAACATCACCTGTTCCAACTCCGGTCCAGAAGTTTTCTTCAATGATAAGCCGGGCCGCTTTCCAGTACTCAAGACGTTGGGTAAGACTATGCCCGCTTGGATCATTGCTGTTTTTATATACATTGAGTTCCCAGAAGAACATGTATAGGCGTTTTCGAACAGGGTCTATATTTTCAAGTCTGTAATTCGGGATTTTATTTTCAATGTTTGTAATATCCTGCTCAGTCAGTTGCCAGATTCCTGTGCTGTCTTTACGAAAGCCCCGTGAACTCAAATATCGGATTAAAATATTTCCTTGCCATAAAGAATCTTTATATAATGGCATTGAACTCCTTTTTTCCCATTCCTGTTCAATTTCTTCCCTGCAGATGTACAGGTATACCAGATTCCCGTTTTCATTTAATGTACTTATTGTGTCATGTTTATAAACATTGCCTGAAGGAGTATGTT
Organism: Marinilabiliales bacterium; assembly: GCA_002869435.1. Classification (GTDB taxonomy): domain Bacteria; phylum Bacteroidota; class Bacteroidia; order Bacteroidales; family DTU049; genus BM518. The sequence goes on from PKSX01000021.1 coordinate 8,902, forward strand.
TTTCAACTTCATTTAGTTTAACAGGGGCGGTATTTGGGAAAAAGGAGGATTTTACTGAATATACAGTATAAATGAACCCAAGAGAAATGATCAAGAGAATGACAACTGAAATGATCTTCAGGCTCTTGTTACGTATATTTTTTCTATGGAGCAACGCACTAAATGGTAGCAATAAACCAAAAATGACAAGCCCGGTAAATGATTCGAGAAAAATCAGCGAAACCCCCGATATAACCATTAATAGAATAGCCGGTATAAGTTCAGCTTTGGCAATAAATTTTCTTACAAATAGCCAGAGTAATGAAAACATGCTGAAACAAAGCATAATTGAGAAACGGATATGGCTATGCCATAATGCTGCCTGAAAATCGCTGCTATGAGGGATTGTAAAATACCGTACAAGGTTTATAGCAGACATCAGCCCCATGAAAAGCACAAATGATTTGAGGATGATTACCGATTTTGATTTGTTTTGAATTGGAATGGCCGCAATCATAGCAGGAAAGGTGAGTAACTGAATCTTATTTCTGATATCCCGGAAACCATAAGAGATATCATCACTCCAGAGCAAACCTGCTGCATGCAGAAAGAAAACAGAAATTAAAATAAGTACCAACGGGTTTTTAAAGGCATTTATCTGACGTCGGATTCCGCCTTTGTCTGTAATGATAAGTATAAATAAGATCATTTGAGAAAGACTCAGCAACCATTTTGATACTACAAGACCCGCCAGCATAAGAATGATGACAGTCGGGAATTTCCATTCGTTGAAAATGGACTTGTTCATTGCGGAGTCTTTTTCCATTATTTCCCGCTAAGAATTTTTGAATATTTATCAGGATTCAAAAGCAGGTTTATGGCTTCTTTAATTTCAGGATCGCGTTCAATATTGAAAATAATCCGGCCTCTCTGATAATAATACCTTGAAATGATTTCATTACTGATCAGTTCCTTTATTTCGTCTTTGAAGTTTTGCAAATCCTCTTCTTTATTATGCTGGACAGAAGCCTGTAAACTCTCAAATTCTTCTTTGAAAGTTTCAAAGTATTTATCTTCCTTCATGGCCTTCTCTAGCTCTTCCAGCTTTCTTTCGGTATTGGTTGTATAATCGTAATCCTTATCTGAGATATATGCCAGAAAATCGTTGTAATCCTCATCGGTTATCATAAAGTCTTTTGCCGGACCAATGTCTTTGTGTTTGGAGGCATATAGGTTGGCAAAATTAAAAATATGGTTGTTGAGAAACAGGCTGATGGCTATGTCGCTCATTGAATCAGGAATAAGCTTCACGTCCGGAACAATACCCCCCTGATCGTAAACCATCCGGCCATTTTTAGTATAAAATGTCTTTTTCAGTGAATCGCTGTAATGAGTGGCTTTTCCGTCCACACGTTTCGAATAATCAATTGCCTGAATGCAGCGACCGCTTGGAATATAGTATTTGGCAACAGTTACTTTCATCCTGGTATTATAGGGCAGTGGTATGATGTGCTGAACAAGCCCTTTCCCAAATGATTTTTGCCCTATTATTACTCCTCTGTCAAGGTCTTGTATTGCGCCTGCTACAATTTCGCTGGCCGATGCACTGTATCCGTCAATCATCACAGCCAGCCTAATGTTTTTGTCAACCACGGCATTTAGGGTTTTATATGAGTGGTTGCTGTCGTTTAATTTCCCTTTGGTGCTTACAATGAGCTGCCCTTTATCCACAAAAATATTGGCAATATTTACTGCTTCGGCAAGCAGTCCTCCACCATTTCCCCTGAGGTCGAGAATGATGCCTTCCATACTCGGATTATCACCTTTCAGGCTTAAAAAGGCTTGCTTTACATCATTTCCGGCATTCATGGTAAAACTGTTTAGCTTTATATATCCAACTTTAGGATCAACCATAGTGTAATATGGAATATTATCCACTTTTATCTCTTCGCGGGTCAGTGTAAATTGCATGATTTCGCCATCAATACCACGCTGAATTTCAAGCTTGATCTCAGTTCCGGGTTGCCCTTTTAAAAGATCGCTGACTTCAGAGGTGGATTTTCCTTCCATAGACTTTCCATTGATTTTTAATATCATATCACCGGCAATCAATCCCTCTTTTTGAGCAGGAAAGTTTTCATAGGGTTCTGTAATTACAATATAGTCGCCCTGTTTTTGAATAAGTGCTCCAATTCCTCCATATTGCCCTGTTGTCATGAATCGATAATCCTCAATATCGCTTTCCGGAATGAAAACAGTATACGGGTCGAGCGAAGCCAGCATCTCGTCAATGGCTATTTTCATCAACTCTCCCGGCTGAATATCATCTACGTAGTTTTGGTTCAGCTCCCGGTATAATGATGCAAAAATGTCGAGGTTTTTACTGATCTCAAAATCACTACGGGTTGAAGACATCCCGGTAATTGCCAGAGCAGCAATCAGGAGTGCAATAATCTTATTTCTCAGGTTTTTCATCTTTCTTTTTCCTTTTTTCAATTACTTCGGGCACGGGATCGTATCCGCTGCCCCCCCATGGATTACAACGTGAAATGCGTTTTACTGTTAGCCATCCACCTCTCCATGCGCCGTGTTTTTTTAATGCCTCAATACCATACTGCGAACAACTGGGTGTATATCTGCACGATGAAGGCAGTATTGGTGAGAGAACATACTGATATACTTTTATCAGTGCAATGAAGATTTTAGCAAAGACCTTTTTCATGCATTTCTGATAAACGATCCAAAATAGCAATTATTTTCTTTTCCAGCTTTTCAAAAGTACAAATTTCTTTTCCGGTATATACAAAAGCTATGTTCATGCTTTGTTTTTTGTTTTTCAAAACTGTGGCAAGTGTGTTTTTGTTTAGCCGGTATGCTTCCCTCATTTTGCGTTTAAGCACATTTCTTTTAATGGCGCTTTTGAAATTTCTTTTAGGAACGCTAAATAGAACCTGCAAAGGCTTCCCATTAAAATCCTTCAATAAATAATGTGCAAATACAGGAAAATCCTTTACTGTATTTCCCAGTTCAAATATTTCGGAAATCAGAACCTGATCACAGATCCTTTCCGATTTGGGAAGACTGAAGTTGCTCACTTTATTTCTTTTTCTTGACGTCGGCAATGAACTCGTCAATAGCCATGGTCATGGAAGGAGCTGTTTCGGTTGGTGCGGTTACCTGAGCATTGAGTTTGTATTCATCGGCAGCTTCCATGGTGCTGTTTCCATAGACTGCTATTAGCTGATCACCCTGTTTGTATTCAGGAAAATTATGCATCATGGAGTGTATGCCATGCGGGCTGAAAAACACAAGCATGTCATACTCTTCCAGCTTGATATTACTCAGATCGGCAAAAGTATTTTTGTAGAAAACAGCTTCTTTAAAATTGATATTGTTCTCTTTGAGTGTTGAGTACAAGATCTTATTTGGTGCATTGTTACAAGGAAGTAAAAGTTTAATTTCCTTGTGTTTTTTCATAAGTGGGACAAGGCTGGTGTAACTTTGGTCGCCGTAGAATATTTTGCGTTTTCTGAACTGAATGTATTTCTGCAGATAGTAAGCAATTTGATCAGAAGTACAGAAATACTTCATGGTGTCGGGAACATCAAATCGCAAATCTTTTGCCAGACGGAAATAGTGGTCTATGGCATTACGGCTGGTGAAAACAACTCCGTTATAGTCTGCCAGATTAATGCGATGCTGACGAAACTCCGATGAACTAAGCCCTGTAACAGAAAAGAATTTTTTGAAATCCATTTTTATACTGTGCTTGTTGATCAAATCCGCATATGCAGATTTTTCAAGATCGGCGGGTTTCGGCTGTGAGATTAGAACAGATTTTACTTTCAAAACCAGTAGTTTTTAGGTTACACTTATTCTTACCAGATCATTAAGCCGCTGTCAATTAACACTTTGGCTCCAACAAGCAGTGGTAAGATTTCAACGCTGCAAAAATACAAAATAAAATAGAAAAAGCTATACCTGCTTTCAGAATATCCTGTAATGATTGCCAGAACAAACTGATGAACAAAGGAATAGGCGAAAATTAATGCCGCAATATAAAGGAAGAAAACGTGGAATGGACTGTAAAATGAAGCAAAAACAAAAGGAAGAGCAAAAGTGCTTCCGATACTTTTTGTGAAATAATCTCTGTACGAATAAAACTCTGTTTCATGCCCTGTGCTAAATAGTTTTTCCGAAAGGTAAATGAGAATATTCTTTGTGATCTGATATATAATAAGGCCGCCAAAGATCAATATGAAATTGAATAGTTTTGGTTCTGCATTCAAATTTAATTCCGCAAAAAGAATTATTATTAAAGCCAGCAATACATATGTGTTTATGTATGTAATTATAGTAGAAATGCTGTTTCTTAAAGTGAAATTTCGAATAAAAATTCCGGTCTCTCTAAAGCTAAATGCTGCTTTAATGCCTTGTCTGAATCGATTAAAGGAAAATACAAGACTGACACCGAGCAGTACAAGGCTGATGCTGATTACAAAAAATGGCCATGTTTCTGACTGGTTTCCCGTTTTTTGCATTTTTATCTCTGTAACGGGCTCCGTTTTCAAAATACTCTCACTATACTCAATCGTGCCGGAACTCACTTGTTTTATCAGTAAGGAATCGCCGGTTGTATCTGAGGGATTGCAAAATACTGCCGGCACTTCATCGAGTGAATGCATATAGATTTCGAAGCAACTTGTGCTATCGTATTGTATCCATGGAATATGCCAGTGAACAGATTGCATAGTGCAAAATTACGATTTTACTGCATTTAATTAATTTTGCCTGTGATTTGTTTGTTTAAATAGTTTTATTATTTGGATTTATTCTGTATTCGAAAAAAACTTCGAAAAAATATTGCTTCTTCAGATTTTTCAGATAATTTTACAGCAAATACTTACTTTTAAAAACACCAACCCGAAAAAATGAAAATACTTGTTTTAAACTGCGGAAGTTCATCCATTAAGTACCAATTGTTTGATATGGCCGATAACGAGAAAGTTCTTGCCAAAGGACTTCTCGAAAAAATAGGTCTGCCTGATAGTTTTCTTAAACACAAATCCTGTGATAAGGGAAGCTATGAGGAAGGACGATCAATTTCTAATCATACTGAAGGTATTCAGTGGATTATTGATGTGCTTCTCCATCCTGAAAAAGGCGTTATTAAAGATAAAAATGAAATTAAAGCTGCCGGTCACAGAACCGTACACGGTGGAGAGTATTTTTGTCATTCCACATTAATTAATGAGGATGCAATGAAGAACTTGCATGCGCATAGCCATTTAGCTCCTTTGCATAATCCTGCCAATATTTTAGGAATAGAAGCTGTTGAGGCTCTGATTCCCGGTTTACCACAGGTTGCTGTATTCGATACGTCTTTTCACCAGTCAATGCCTGAACATGCATATCTATATGCATTGCCTTACGAAATGTATACAGAAAAGAAAATTCGCCGATATGGATTTCATGGAACAAGCCATAAATTCGTAGCAGAAAAAGGTGCCGCTTTTCTGGGTCTCGACTGGCAGGACATGAAGATAATTACTTGTCACCTTGGAAATGGTTCATCTGTTTGTGCTATTGATAAGGGAAAATCTGTAGATACATCAATGGGCTTAACCCCGGTTGAAGGTCTTATTATGGGTACCCGTGTTGGAGATATAGATCTTGGTGTCATTTTATCTCTGATGGAAAATGACTCATTAAGTACAAAGGATGTAAATACTCTGATTAACAAGAAGTCGGGACTTCTCGGTATATCAGGCGTAAGCTCTGATATGCGCGATATAGAGGATGCTGCTGAGGAAGGTAATCATCGTGCACAGCTTGCACTTGAAATGTTTGCATACAGGGTGAAAAAATACATTGGTTCATATACCGCAGCAATGAATGGCCTCGATATCCTTATATTTACTGGTGGTATTGGCGAGAATGGCTGCTTACAGCGTAAAATGATTGCAGGAGAGATGAACTTCCTTGGAATTGATTTCGATTTTGAGCGCAATAAAGACCTAAGAGCCAAAGATGCAATTATCTCAAAAGATGATTCAAAAGTAAAAGTGCTTACAATTACTACAAATGAAGAACTGGTTATTGCACGAGATACATATAGTATCGTCAATAGCTAATAATTCAAAAAGTACCGTATTAAAAAGATGTCAGACATACTTTCAGGTGTCTGACATTTTTATGTCTAAATGTTAAATTATGAATTTTATTTGATTCGTTTTGTGAAATGTCCGGCAGTTTGCATCTTTCTCTTTGTAACGATAAAAACTGTTGTCCCATGAAAAAATTTATTTTACTGCTTATAGCATTTTTTTTCGCCATAACCCTAATGGCGCAGGAAACTATTTTAAAAGGCAAGGTTAGCGATAAAGAAACAGGTGAAGCCATTCCGTTTGCAAATGTATTTTGGGCAGATGGAAGCGGTGGAACCAACTCTGATATGGATGGAGCTTTCACATTGAAAATATCTGAATCATCCGATACTCTTGTTATTCGCTATCTTGGCTATACTGAAAAAAAGATTGTAATTACCAAAGGAACTACATTTATTGATGTTCAACTTCAGGCTGAAGTTGCCGAGCTCGACGAAGTTATGGTGGTAGAATCTTATGAAATGAGTTATGATTGTGCCACTACAGTATCCCGCTGCGAGTCAAAAAAATCTGCTTCGGGAATGGGCTATTCAGCAGGAGCACCGGTCTCATATGGTGATATTCCATCCAATGGCATTGCCTCCGGACAGCTTACTGCCGGAGAAGTAAACGACTTCTCGAAGTGGGAGCTGTGGACCGATATTGCCTCTGGTGAACTTAGTGGTTATCAGAAACAATGGGGAATGGCGCCTGAACATCGCTTCTCGGTGCAGGTAACCAATAAAAACGATTATCCGGTTCAGGATGCTTCTGTCTCACTCATGAATGATGCCGGTGAAATAGTATGGGCCGGCCGTACCGATAATACCGGAAAAGTAGAACTCTGGTCGGGAATGTTTGATAATGACAAAAGCAAATCTTATAAAATTGTAGTTGATTATTTTGGTAATTCCTACGATTTGAAGAAGGCCAGTGAATTTTCAAATGGAATTAATTTCATAGAGATTCCTGTTGAATGCCATGCCGAAAAAGTAATAGACATTGCGTTTATGATCGATGCTACCGGCTCAATGGGCGATGAAATAAGATATCTGCAATCGGAGCTTACCGATGTTATTACACGTGTTAAGGATTCGCTTCCTGATCATAAAGTTCGTCTGGCAACTGTTTTCTATCGCGATATTGGCGATTCCTATGTAGTGATTAAAAAAGACTTTACCGAAGATATTGTTGAAGCCATTAAATATATTCAGTCTCAATCTGCCGGTGGTGGGGGTGATTACCCCGAAGGTGTAGACACCGCTTTGGCTGTTTCTGTAAATGAATTGTCGTGGAGTGCACAAGCTTCATCCAGACTACTTTTTACTGTGCTGGACGCTCCTCCCCATGAAGGCAAAGAAAATCTCGAACTTTTGGAAAAAACAATACCTGTAGCATCACAAAAGGGAATTCGTATTATTCCATTGGCCTGTAGTGGTGTAAATAAAAGCACCGAATATCTGCTGCGCTCAATGGCGCTGGCTACAAATGGAACCTATGTTTTCCTGACCGATCACAGTGGAATAGGTAATCCACATATTGAGCCCACAACAGATGAGTATGAAGTGGAACTTCTCAATGATGCACTGGTTAGAATAATTACCACATTCAGTCGTTCAATGAGCTGTGAAGATCCTCTGGTTTTACCTCAGGATTCTGTAAACAACGACACCAGCTTTGTGCTGATGGATCCTCCGAAAGATACCACAAGTCTGGATACTGTTCCGCAAGATTCTCTGGTTACAGATACATTGCGTAATGATAGCTTAATACCTGATACCATTACGCCGCTGCAACCGGAAATCAGTTGGAAATATTATCCAAACCCAACCACAGGACAAGTCACCGTTGAGATCATGAATCTTCCCCTTGATGAGAAAAAAGGTGTGTTATATTTGACTGATATTACCGGCAAGCTGCTCAGACGATTCGATGTAAAAGATGATGAAAAAATATTGATGGATATTAGTGAATTTCCAACAGGAACCTATTATCTGACCTTCTTTTACGGAGATGAGAGTAAATTGAGCGCGCCGCTTATATTGGTTCATTAGGTATGGCAATCATCGCTCACGGGTGATTTACGATTCTCCAGATGTCCGGCCGGCCCAGCCGGTGGACAACAGTGCGGCGGAGCCTTCGGGCTCCGTTTTCTTTTACCCGTCACAATTCGTACAAATATGCTCTCTTTTCCCTTTCAGATAGTTTTTTCTGAACTGCATATATGCCTCGCCTTTCCATATTTTTCTTTGCGACCATTTTGAAATATCACCCATCTCATGGTTCACTTCTTTGTCATAGCAACAAACCGGAACTTTGCCATCTGAATTAATTAAAATGGTGTGCCAGAGTCTTTTACAAACAGAGCCAATGTCGGTTTTTAAGATGACTTGTCCGTTTCTGTCTGTTTTATATCGTTGAAATTTAGGAATTGTACTCATGTTCTCCTGTGCAGATTCTGCTGAATAAAACTGAGCCGACTTTAATGTAATGATATCAGCTCCTTTTGCTTTCATGAGTTTTTTGAAATTATTAATTTCGTGTTCATTATGCTTGAAAACGACCATCTGGGCTTCAATCAGAGGCTTTTTCGAGTTTTTTTCTTTTTTCAGCCGGTTGAGACCTTCAATATTATTCAGCAAGAGTTCAAAATCTCCTCCGATTCTATATTGCTCATACGTTTCAGATGAAGCTCCATCAACACTGATGATGATCTTATCAAGTTTCGAATCAATAAGTTTTCCGGCCATTTCTTCATCGAGTAAGCTACCGTTGGTACTAGTACTTACAAAAAGCTTTTTCTTTTTACCTTCTCTGATGCGATCATCCAGCCTGCTGTCGAGCAATGGTTCGCCCTGAAAATAGAGGTTCAGATACATGGTTCCGGGCAAAATTCCTGAAAGTGTTTGCTGAAAAGAATCGCAAGACATGAATGAGTTTGTACGATGTGTTTTCCCGTTTGCCAGGGCACATTCGGCACAGCTGAAATTGCAAACTGCGGCAATTTCTATGCTGATTCCGTAAGGATTGTTCCATACAACCGGCCGTTTAAAAATACGGCTCAGAAACACACTGAGGCTATAGGCAATTAGATTAAGCAGCCGTCTGAAAGTCAGATATGGAATCAGGCGAAAAAACTCCTTCACTATTCGGGGTCTTTATCTGGTTTCTCTTTTTTCTTTTTGTGCAGTTCAGTGTTGAGCGATTGTGTCATGGCCTGAATGGTTGGAATAACGCTGAAAAACTCCATGGCAATAATTCTGAATAGAGTATAAGCCGGAATGGCCAGAATCATTCCCAAGGGTCCGGCGAGCATGCCTGCCATGAGTACGACCAGAAATATTTCAATAGGATGAGCCTTAACACTTTTTGAGTAGATGAGCGGTTGAAGCACAAAATTATCGATCAAATTGGCTATCATAAATACGCCAAACATTTTAAGCATAAGGGGCAATGACTCGCTCATGAAATCGGCACTCTGGAGTGTTGTAAGTCCAATAATGAGTCCCAGTACATCTCCGATTATTGGCCCCACATATGGAATAATGTTGAAGATACCGGCTATGAGTCCAATGAGGAGGGCGTTGGGTAAACCAATTAAATGCATTCCAAGCGTTATCATCCCAATCATCAGAAGCTGCTCAAGTAAAAGGCCGACAAAATATCTACTCAGCATTTTTTTGCTATACACTAAGATGCGTGCAATTTCGTCGTGTGCATCACGGGGTGTTATTGTTTTGAGGCCTTTATAAACCAAACGGTCGTCTTTCATAAAGAAAAAGGCCATAAAAATGGCTGAAAAAATGCCAATACTCAGGCTGCCAACCATGCCCAAAGCACCGCTAACAATATTCTGTAAATTGAGCTCCTGAAAAACCCCCAGCAGATAATCAGAAATGATACTTTCAATGGTTTCGGTTTCTGCAATGAGTTGATATTCGCGCATCCAGTCTTCGAGATTGTTTATGGGTTCTTTAAAAGAATCAAGGAAAGCGTAAATATCAATCTCACTAATAAGTTGAGCTTGCTGAATTATGAAAGGAGTAAGCAAAATAACGGCAAGTACAAAAAATCCAATTACAGCCGACAGGGCAATAAGAGCATTTAAAGCTCTTGGGATTTTAAGTTTTCCGATTTTTAATTTTTCAAGAAAGGAAAATATGGGGTGGCCTAAAAAGGATAAAATCAGAGCCGTGAAAATATAAATCAGCACGACCGAAAAATAGTAAACAAAAAGAAATACAATGATTACAAATGGAATCCAAACGTACCACTTCTTGAATAATGAACCCATGGTTTTTTTTGTAAAAGTAAGAATAATTTGAATTGTTGATATGCCGATTTACTGATTTGCTGATGAAAAATTTGCTAATTAGCGAATTTCCGAATCAGCTAATCATTTTATCCGAAAAAATATTCATTCCCACCAGATACTGATTTCAACGACTCATTCTTAATAAAATGCCGATATTTGCGTTATAATAGTGCACTGATCTTCGTAATTTCGTAGATTGAAACACAAAAACAGGCAGGATGAGAAAAATAATTGCGCTTCTTACAGCATTATTATTGGGTGTTTCGGCTTTTGCCGATGTCATTCAGGTAAATGATTCGAGCAGAGACGTCAGTGATACAGATATTGCAAGAAGGTTTGATCAAATGACACTCAAAAAGTTCTACAGCAGCGAAAATTTCACTGTTGTGGAAAATAAATATGATTTTCCGGCCAATTATGTTCCCGAACTCAGCGATTCAATTTTTGAAATGCGTATTAAGGAAATGGATGCCAATTCTCCTTTCGAATATCGTTTTAATGATCAGGTAAAGAAATGGATTACATTTTACATCAGTAAACGATATTTTGTGGGTCGCCTGGTGGGTGTTTCAATGCTTTACTATCCTATGTTTGAAGAGCAGATGGACCGGTATGATGTACCTCTTGAAATGAGGCATCTTGCCATTGTTGAATCGGCACTTAATCCTACTGCAAAATCATGGGCCGGTGCCGGTGGTTTATGGCAGTTTATGGTTAAAACAGGTAACCTCTACGATCTGAATGTTACTTCATATGTCGACGACCGGTTCGATCCGTACAAAGCTACTGAAGCTGCAGCTCATCATATGAAAGACCTGTATGATATATACGGCGACTGGGCATTGGTGCTGGCGGCATATAATGCCGGACCGGGAACAATAAACCGAGCAATTAAGCGTGCTGACGGAGAGACAAACTACTGGAAAATCAGGCATTTTCTTCCACGGGAAACACAGCAATATGTACCTGCCTTTATTGGTGCAAGTTATATGATGACTTATTATGCTGAACACAATATAAAAGTGCAGATGCCAAAATATATGGACTGGCAAATTGATACGGTGATGGTAAAAGAGAAAATGTCGTTTCAGTTTCTGTCGTCAATGATTGATCTGCCGGTTGAGGACATTGAATTTTTAAATCCCCAGTTTAAAAAACAAATAATTCCGAGTTCTGAGCATAATCATTATTCTATCCGACTACCTCGCGAGTATATCATGACCTTTGTGGAGAATGAAGATGTAATGTACGATTCACTGCGCAGATATCGTGAAAAAGCGGACTCATTGCTTCTTGAAAATAATAATAACTCAGGTGGTAGCACCACAAATAATAACTATACAGCGCCGACAGATGGCAGCAGCTTTTATCATACTGTGCGAAGCGGAGAAACCCTTGGCGGCATAGCTGCTAAATATGGCACATCTGTTTATAATATAAAATCATGGAACGGACTGTCATCTTCAACAATTTATCCGGGACAAAAGTTGAAGATTTATGGAAAACAGTCGTCTTCAAATAACACACAAACAAATAACTCTTCCTCTTCCAATAATAGTGGCGGAGGCACCATTGTCTGGCATACCGTTAGTAGTGGTGAATCTTTATGGGGAATATCCCAGAAATATGGGTGTAGCGTGGATGAAATAAAACAACTGAACGGCCTGAGCTCTGACAATCTTCAGGTTGGTCAAAAACTGAAAGTTAAATCTAAGAACTAAAGATTATGAAAAAGTATTTCATCCTTCTTGGCATGTTTCTGCTCATGCTGAGTAATTCTTGTACGCAGAGCGATTATCAGGGCCTTCCGCCTGCAACCGGTGGCATGTCTGAATTGTTGGTTGTTCTTCAAAATCAGAAATGGGACAGTAACGTTGGTGAAGAAATCAGGCTTTTATTTTCATCGGCTCAAAACGGTCTGAATCAGCCTGAACCTATGTACGACCTGATGCAGATTACACACAATGAGTTTAAAGGTCTGTTTGAGAAGAACCGAAAAATACTAAAAATTGTCATCAGCGATACCGTAAAAACCGATCAGGTTCTTGCCCGGCGCGATGTTTATGCTGCACCGCAAATGATTATTGAAGTTCATGCAAAAACTGATCAGGGTGTTATTGATCTGCTGTACTCACGATTTCCTTCAATGGTAGAAATGTACAAAGAAGTGGAGCGTGAAAGAATCTCAGATGCATTTGCTAAAACCGAGAATCTGAAGCTTAGACAGGATATGATAGATCAGTTTGGTTTCTACTTTATTATGCCCGAGAGTTTTTATAACGCAAAAGAAGCCACACAATTTGCATGGTACAGGCTCGAGCACTCGAGGTATTCGCAATGTTTGCTGGTGTATGTACGCGAATTTGTAGATAGTGCTCAGTTTTCACCAAATAATATTGTGCGTTACAGAAATAAGGTTTGTATGGAAAATGTTCCTGGCGAATTGCCGGGCTCATATATGTCAACCGACACAGTGTTCTTTCCTGATGCAAGACTCGTGAATTTTGCAGAAACACAGGCTGTGGAAATGCGCGGTTTATGGAGAACAGAAGGCGATTTCATGGGCGGCCCGTTTCTCAATTATACTTTTCTTGATGAAAAAGACAATCAGGTGATTACGCTGGAAGGGTATGTGTATTATCCCAACGAAGATAAAAGAGACTTGCTGATGCAGCTGGAATCCATTATTTATTCTTTCAGATACGCTCAATAAAGAACCTATACCAGTGTTTCTTCTTTTACTTGCTTCTGAGTTATAGCAGTGTTTTCAGGGCAATCAAAAATATTAGCTCGCAATTTTGCAAATCTTTTCGCCTCAACTTTGGTTTGTTTTACATGACCGAGGTTCATGGCAAGGTATATAAAAGGATTGTGCATGTTACCCCACAGACGCCTGAAAATAGATCTTCTGGTATAGAATTTCTTGCGAACATATAATTTACCGGCCTGTAATTCTTCGGGTGTCATGTTTTTTGGCTGGTAAACAACCGTGTTGTGGTCGTAATATTTCCAGTTGGTACTTATTAATCGCCCTTCATTTTTCAGATCCTGATATGTTTTTGTGCCGGGATAGGGTGTTAACACATTGAAAGAAACCGTGGCAACCTTGGTTTTCATAAGGAATTTCAGTGTTTCATCAAAAATACTCTTTTTATCAGTATCGAAACCAAAAACCATTGATGCATGAACGAGGATACCGGATTTACGAATATTTCTAAGCGCTTCTTTTAATTCCAGCAAATCTTCAGATGCTTTCTGCATGCTTTCCATTTGTTCCTCTGATACACTTTCAACCCCAAGAAACAGAGCCCTGCAGCCACTTTCAACCGCCAGCTTCATCAAGTCAGGGTTTCTGTTCAGAATGGTTACAGAGGCTTGCCCTCCCCACTTAATCTTCAACGGTTTGATGGCTTCAAATAGTTCTCTTGCATATCTCGGATGGCCAATAATATTATCGTCAAGAAAAAGAAAGTTCTTTGAACCTGATTCTTTTATATCTCGAACAACGTTTTCTATTGAAATATGCCTGATTTTTTTTCCAAAAACATTAGTGACACAACAAAAATCGCAATTATACGGGCAGCCTCTTGTCGTCATTATTGGGACAAGCTTAAAGAGTCTGCGCTGAATGATTTTACTATAATCTTTTGGAACGTATTTAGACAAATCAGGTTCAGGGTCGTGATACTGCTTTTGAAGTCTACCTTTTTCAAAATCTTCGAGAACCGTTTCCCAAACGCCCTCGGCTTCACCAATTACAACAGTGTCTGCATGCTGAGCAGCTTCATCTGGTAAAATGGTTGGGTGTACACCGCCAACAATAACAGTTTTTCCTCTTTTCTTAAATTCGGCACATAACTCATATGCTCTTGGAGCATTGGCAGTCATATAACTGATGGCCACTAAATCACAATCGGAGTTGAGGTCTACTTCTTCGATTTCCTCTTCAATAGTTTCCACGATATGCTGAGATGGAGTCAGACCCTGCAAAATATACAATGCCAGCTGTGGCATCATAAGCCCTTTATTGGTGCGTTTTTCCGGATCAGCTGCCGGAGATATAAGCAGAATTTTCATTTTCACTCCCTTCTTAGAAACATTATAATAATGTATTCTTTCTGTTGCAATAGTTGCAGTTTAGTCAGGAGAGTATAATTGCAGATGCAAAAACCCTTGAAGTTAATACACGCAAATCGCGGTCCTGCCCTCCGATGAACCCAAAACCTTTTCGGGCCGGAAGTCAATACTTAAGAACTACCTGACGGCAAAGCTACGATATATTATTTTTATGGAGATTTAATTCATACTTAATTAATTGAAAAACATGAAAAAGAGGCTCAAAAGATCTAATACTATTTATAAAAATATTTGCATAGCTAAAACGATCTGATTATTTTAGCAGTAAATTAATCTAATAATATCATGAATCAATCTAAACGTTTTACCCCCCCGTAGAAGGTGTGACGGGCAAATTAATTGCCATAAGAGCAAAGCAAACCAAAGAAAGTTCAAAATTTATTTACGCATTTACGTTTATGTTTCTTTTCATTTTCGGAGCAGGGACCTTAAAAGCGCAGAACAATGTAAACATGTTGCCCGACAGTGGTAATGTGGGTATTGGAACACAAACACCCAACGAGAAGTTTGAGGTACACG
This sequence comes from Marinilabiliales bacterium, assembly GCA_002869435.1. Lineage (GTDB taxonomy): Bacteria > Bacteroidota > Bacteroidia > Bacteroidales > DTU049 > BM518. Next base: position 23,998 of record PKSX01000021.1, read on the forward strand.
GCAATGCAAAAATACACGGAAAGGTAAAAATGACTGATTCTGTTGAGGTTGAAGGTGTTTTTGAAACAAAACAAATGAAAGGTGCAGAGATAATTGAATCTGATACACTTGTGATCAGCAGAATAATGTCGCCTGATAGTTTGATTTATATTGGAGACAGTACATTGGTTATTGATGATAAGAATCGAAAAATTTATGATGACTACCATAGTGGAATTGTAATGTTATCTCCGCTTTCTTATGCTCCGAGTCAGTATTCATTTGCCTGCGGGTACCGAGCCATGGTTGCAAAAAATGCTGATTATGCAATAGCAATTGGTCATGATATAAGGTCGTATGGAGAAAATTCTTTCGTTATTGGTACAGGAGGCGAAACATATTTTAGTAATTCAATTCCAAATTCACTTGCAATTGGTTTTAATACTTATCAGGCAAGTTTTTTTGTAGGCCCTTCAACCAGTTTAATTAAAACCGGGAATGTTGGAGTAAGTACAACAGATCCTAAAGATAAATTCCAGATTGGGGAAGGCGTAGAGAGTATAACCTTTGGTTCTGCTTTAAACAATGATGCAGGTTGGTTT
>PKSX01000133.1 GCA_002869435.1 Marinilabiliales bacterium
GGGAATGATAATTCATATATAAAGAAGATTCTTAATGCAGGTTTTGATGGCGCGTATCTGGATAATGTGGAAGCGTATTATTTTCTGTACTTTGATTAGAGACGCAGATACACACTGTTATAATAAAATAACGGATTTACACAGATAAAATTTATGTCATATTGAGCCTGTCGAAATGCGGCATAAATTTTAGCTTCTAATTACATAAACATACATTATACTTGACCTTATGAAAATAATCTTTGAATGGGATTTTGAAAATTGTTTCAGATTGGTTGATGATGAAGTCTCTTCATCCTTTGTTATGAGTTATAGTTATTCTGATTATTTGAATATTGAATTAATTGACGAGATTGAAATTTGGGCACATTCATATTCGAAATATGTCTCAATGAACAAAAGTGAATTAGACAAACACCTGATAGAATTTGAAAAACTGGATAATGAAGCAAAAGTGCTGACACAAAAAATCTCTGCAATTGTATTTCAAAGAGATAATAGAATTACTAGTGTAGAATATTTTAGTCTGTGTGCAGATGTTGTTTTGATAAGGATCGAAAAGTCTGTCTAAGTTCTCGACTCCCCTTCGACAATCCCCTTCGACAATGCCCTTCGACAATGCTCAGGACAGGCGCTCGAACTGACAACTTTCTGTTTTTTAATCAGAGCGATCCGCGCAACCGAGACACGAAGTGGCGAGCTCATGAGCACATTATAAATTAATTGAGCTGGCGAATAATCTGCGGGAGCATGATTTTTAAACCTCAATTTCGTAATCCCTTTCCGGGATTTCAATATTCTTAAATCCTTTTTCTTCCAGGTAACCCTTATAGTGTTCGGCTGCCTCGTAATCACCATGAACGAGAAATATCTTTTGCAGCTCGTCTTTGTTTTGGCACTCGATAAAACTTGCCATTTCGGTATAATCGCCGTGACCGGAGAATGATTCGAGGCGCTTAATAGCGGCATTGATTTTATATTTTTTACCAAAAATTGATATTTCCTCATGGCCTTGCTGCAATCTTGCCCCTAAAGTTGTTGGCGCACAATAGCCCACCATTAGAATCGTGTTTTTAGCATCTTCAATACTGTTTTTAATATGATGTTTAACACGTCCGGCTTCTGCCATTCCACTGGCCGAAATTATTACGCAAGGCTTTTCTAATTTATTCAATCTCTTTGAATCATTCACGAGTTTAATATATCGTAATTTTTCAAAGCCAAACGGATCGGAATCAGTCTCTAGAACTTCTTGCAAGTCTTTGTTATAGCATTCGGGGTGCATGCGAAAAACTTCTGTTACATTTACCGAAAGCGGACTATCAACATAAATGTCAATCAGTGGTAAACGCCCTTCATTAAACCAATTATTCAGCGAAAGAACAATTTCCTGAGTCCGACCGACACTAAAAGATGGAATAATGAGTTTACCACCTTTATTTACGCATGTGTTTTCAACAATATTCAGCAAGGCATCTTCAGATTCGTGGTTCGGATCATGAATTCTATCGCCATAAGTTGATTCTGTAATTAGAATGTCTGCCTGGGGGAATGGTGCAGGTGGCTTAACAATCCGGTTTGAAGGTCGTCCAACATCTCCGGTATATGCTATTTTGGTGGTTCTGCCATTTTCCGTAATACTCAGATTTACAACAGCTCCCCCTAGCATGTGTCCTGAATTTGTGAATTTAACCGTAATATTTTCGTCGATTTTAAAATCACGATTAACGGCTATTCCAACAAACAGTTTCATTGCTTTTACAGCATCTTTGTGGGTATAAATTGGTTTTATCGGTGGAAGACCTTTTTTCTTGAGTTTTTTATTGTACCATTTGATATCATGTTCCTGAATAAAGCCTGAATCGGGCAGCATCAGTGAACATAGATTACGTGTTGCATCGGTACAAATAACTGAACCTTCAAACCCGAGCGTAAATAAATAGGGTATTAAGCCGGAATGGTCGATATGAGCATGAGAAAGAATGATGTGGTCTATGTCCCGGGGCTCAAAACCAAGATCCCTGTTAGAAGAATCTGTTTCCTTGCCTTTACCCTGAAACATCCCGCAATCGAGTAAAATCTTTTTCCCGGACTCTGTTGTAATCAGGTGTTTGCTCCCTGTAACTTCGTGTGTTGCTCCAATAAATCGTATTCTCATGCCATTTGATTTATAATAATTTATCCAAAAATACTAAACATTATGGGAAAATAGTGAAATAACCAATTTCTTTCCACATTCCACTTTCACATTCCACTAATTATTATCTTTGCTCACTTATGGCAGAAGTAGAGCATATACGCATAAAGGGGGCACGGGTACACAATCTGAAAAACATCTCAGTTGATATTCCTGCGCATGAATTGACGGTTATTACCGGGCTTTCAGGCAGCGGGAAATCATCACTGGCGTTTGATACCCTTTTTGCCGAAGGACAGCGCCGTTATGTAGAAAGTCTCAGTGCATATGCCCGTCAGTTTTTGGGTCGCATGGTGAAACCCGATGTTGATCTTATAGAGGGTATCGCTCCTGCCATTGCCATTGAGCAAAAAACCAATACCCGGAATCCTCGCTCTACAGTTGGAACGGTAACTGAAATTTACGATTATTTGAAGCTGCTTTTTGCCAAGATTGGAAAAACATATTCTCCGGTGAGCGGCAAAGAAGTTAAGCGTGATCGCGTAAAAGACGTTCAGCGTCAGATTTCTGAAATGCCTGAAGGAGCTAAGCTGTTCTTACTCAGCCCGTATTTTGTATATGAGGGACGAGAAGTGGCTGTGCAAATGCAGGTATGGTTGCAGCAGGGGTTTAGTCGTATTTTCTTCAGAAATGAAGTGATGCGCATCGATGATTTTCTGGAAGATCCGAAAAATAATATCAGTGTAAAAGAAGCGCAAACCGATATTTATCTTCTGATTGACCGATTGGTCTGGAACCCTGAAGATGATATGCAAAGTCAGCGTCTGGCCGGAAGTATCGAAACTGCTTTTTCTGAAGGGGATGGTCGTTGCTTTCTTTATCATGAGCATGAAAATAAAATGCACAGTTTTTCTGAGCTTTTTGAGCAGGACGGTATTCATTTTGAAGAACCGTCGGTAAACTTTTTCTCTTTCAACAGCCCGTATGGTGCATGTAAAACCTGTGAAGGTTTTGGTTCTGTGCTTGGTATTGATGAGGACCTGGTGGTTCCCGATAAATCATTATCTGTGTTTGATGGAGCCATTGCCTGCTGGAAAGGCGAAAAAATGGGCAAATGGCTTGATAAATTCATTGCTGCATCTTCAGAATCCAATTTTCCGATACATAAGCCATGGAAAGAGCTAACGGAAATTCAACGAAAACTGGTTTGGACCGGCAACAGACATTTCAAAGGGCTCGACAAGTTCTTCAGGATGCTGGAAGAAAACACTTATAAAATACAGTATCGCGTGATGCTGGCCCGTTACAAAAGCAAGATTACCTGCCCCGATTGTCGCGGTACACGCCTCAGAAAAGACACTGATTATGTGAAAGTGGCCAAGCATTCCATTAGTGATATGCTTTTAATGCCGGTTATCGATTTGCAAAAATTGTTTTCAAAGCTGAAAATTTCAGAATACGATCGCCAAATTGCACGACATATTCTGGAAGAAATTGAATCCAGATTATCTTTTCTGGTGGATACCGGATTATCATACCTGACATTAAATCGTCTTTCAAATACACTTTCAGGCGGAGAAACACAACGAATAAATCTGGCCAGAGCCCTGGGTTCAAGCCTTGTGGGCTCCATGTATGTTTTGGATGAGCCCAGCATTGGTTTACATCCTGTAGATACCGATAGGCTTATTTCTGTGTTGAAAAAGCTTCGCGA
>PKSX01000142.1 GCA_002869435.1 Marinilabiliales bacterium
CATCTGATACTATTTACTGGACTTTAGATGGAGTACCACAAACTCCGGTTTATTGGACTGGTTATTTAACCACTGGTAATTCAGAATTTGTAACACTTGGTAGTTTTCTTGCGGTAGCTGGAAACACCTATAATATTGTTGCATGGTCAGTTTCTCCTAATGGTGGTGTAGACGGAAACATCAGTAATGATACTGCTACTTTTGCAATTACAATTTCTAATATTGGCCTTGCTATGCCATGGTTTGAAGACCTTGAGTCTGAATCAGCTGGCTTTACAGCGACCCTTTTAAACGGGTGGACTGTTTCAACTTCCTCAAACCCTAGATGGGAACTTGAAGATGCTACAGGTGCCAATGAAAACTCTACCGGTACAGGTCCTTTCTACGATCATACATACGAAGGAGTAGCTGGTGGTATGTACGCATACCTCGAAACTTCTGGTGGTAGCGCAGGTGATTTTTCATACCTCACCAGCCCATGTATTGATATTTCTATGTATTCAAATCCAACATTGGAGTTCTGGTATCATATGTATGGAGTCGCTATGGGTTCCTTAGAGGTTGAACAACTTGTAGGTGGAACATGGTCTACAATATGGACAATGACGGGCGAACAGCAAACTGCCGGAGACGGTGCATGGTTAGAAGCTACTGTTTCTTTAGACAGCACAGCTACAAAAATTCGTTTTAAAGGTATTCGTGGCACTGGCTTTGAGAGTGATATGAGTATTGACGATATAAAAATATTTGAGCCGAACCCAAATGATTTACAGGCTGAAATGTGGGTTGCTCCTGTTGATGGTGGAACTGCAGGTGCTGCACTTACAGTATCTGTAGAGATCCAGAATGTTGGAATTGCAGATCAAAGTGGTTTTAACATGATGTACTCTATTGATAATGGTGCAACATGGGTTACAGAACTTGTTCCTGATACCATTCAGCCAGATTCATTCTTAACATATAACTTTACAGCAACTGGCGACTTCTCTGCAGGTGGTTTCTTTGATTGCTATGGTGTAGTTAAAAATCCTGGTGACACCGTATTATCAAATGATACTGTATACACTCAAATCTACTTATGTAGTGCACCTCTTGCCGGTATTTACACTATTGGTCCTGACCCAGGGGATGATTTTTCATCATTCACCGAAGCAGCAATTCCTCTGAACAATTGTGGCATTAGTGGTCCTGTTGAATTCCTTGTTGATCCAGGAACATATACTGAAAGCTTTACTCTGAATACAATAATGGGATCGAGTGATACCAATACTATTGTCTTTAATGGCTACGATCCTTCACTTGTTACCATTACTAATACAGATTATGCCACAGTAACACTTGCAGGTACAGATTATATTACTTTCAAAAACATCACATTTGCAAACACAAATACTGTTGACGGATGGGGTATTAAGTTATATGACACTGCAAACTATGTAACTGTTGATTCATGTATGTTTGATATGTACTATGCTTCCGGTGTTTCTGATGTAATTGGTATAAATACAGGTAGCAGTATGACAACAGACGGTACAGAGGAAAATAGTGCAAACTACCTAACCATCACTAATAACACCTTCACCGGTGGTGAAAAAGCCATTCACCTTGAAGGTCTTGGTACTGCAGGTGATTATATGCGTGAAGTTGAAATTGCCAACAATGTTATTTATAATGTTGATGATTATGGTATATACTTTGACAATGTAGATTCTGTAACCGTTTTCAATAATGAAATCTATGATGTTATTGCATCTGCGGCAGACGGAATTTATTTCTCTGATGTTGTGAACTTTTACGTTTCTGAAAACAATGTAATTGCTCCTGATTATGCTATTTCATTTTATGATGGAAACTTTGCTGCTGATGGAGTAACTGTTGGCACTGTTCGTTCATTTGTAACAAACAATATGCTTATCAGTACCGGTGATGATGCTCTGCTCTTTGACGATTTCGAAGAAGCAGATGTGTATCATAACACCTGTCATAGTAATGCTGCTGCAGGTCTTTATGTAAATGATCTGATTAACGTGAATATTGTGAACAACATATTTACTGCTGATAACTATTATGCATTCTACTCACTTGACGCTATTACATACACAGTTAATTACAATGCGTATTATGTAACAGGCACTTATGACCTTGCTTACGAAACAGCTGCTCAAGCAGATTTAGCAACATGGCAAACATATAATGCTGCAATAAATGCAAATTCAGTTTCAGTTGACCCTGTTTATGCAACAGCAACGGATCTTCATGTTTACAATCCTGCAATCGATAACCTGGGTGACAACTCCGTTGGTATCCTGGTTGACATTGATGGCGATACTCGTCCAGCCGGAGCAAATGTTGATATGGGTGCTGATGAGTTTACAGCCTTTACAGCTAATGCTTTAGCACTGGAGATCATTGCTGAAACTCTTCCTTGCGGAGACAGTGCAACAGATGTTTCTGTTGTAGTGAAAAACCTTGGTTATACAATCACATCACTTCCAGTTTATGTTGATGTTACCAGCCCTGTAACTCAATCTATTAATACTACACATACAGATACAATTTTGTTCAATGAAATAGATACTGTTTATGTGGGTACAATTAACACTTATGTTGGTGGAATTTTTGACCTCGTTGCTTATACTGCACTGGTTGGTGAACAAGAGCTCAGTAATGACACCACTACCCTAAGCAAAGGATATGGTGCTATGGTTCCTCCATCAGCTACTTTTGCACCGGTTTGTGAAGGAGATTCTACTTATCTATATACAGTAAATTCTTATGGAGGCATATCTTGGTATGATGCCCTAACTGGTGGAAACTTACTGGGAATGGGTGATACTTTATACACTTCACCTCTTTCTGCCAACACTGACTATTATGTTGCATATGGTTCAGTAGCTGTTGGCCTTACAACGACTTTTGCCGGTGGAAATGGATCTGATGGTAACATGTTTGACGTTGAAGTAATTGGTGGTCAAGATATCACACTTGATAGTATCGCTTTCAATATTAACAACACTGGTCCTACAAATGTAGTTGTGTATTACAAAATGGGAACGTATGTAGGTTTCAATACTGATCCATTACCATGGACCATGCTTGATTCATTAACTGTTGATGCCCAGGGTGCTGGTAACCCAACATTCATAAATACTACGGATCTTGTTCTTCCTGCTGACTCTATTATTGGTATGTACGTAACTACTACTGGTGAGGGGTGCGACTATTCAAATGGAGCAAACACCTATGCCGATGCTAATCTTCAGATTACAACTGGACATGGTGGAGGTTATCCATTTAACTTAACTTTCAATCCAAGATCATGGAACGGAACACTGTATTACACAGAAGCTCCTTGTAATTCTGATCGTGTACTTGTTACTGTAACTGTTGATCCGCTACCAACTGCCGGATATTCAACTTCTGTAAACATTGGTGATGTTACATTTACAGATCTCTCATCTGATGCAGATTCTGTTCTTTATTACTTCGGTGACGGAACTACTAGTACACAAGCTAACCCAACACATAATTACTCATCTAATGGAGTATACAGTGCTTATCAGGTTGCGTACAATGATTGTGGTACCGATACATTCTACCTTGATGTTACTGTAACCGGTGTTGGTATCGAAGATTTCAACTCAGATTATGTTGTAGCTATTTATCCGAATCCTAACAACGGTACTTTTGTAGCTGACATTTATGTTACTCAGGATGAAAAAGCGCTTCTGCGTGTAATTACTCTTGACGGACGTACTGTTTATGCAGAAGACCTGGGTACTATTAATGGTAGATTTACTAAAGAGCTTTCAATTGATTTAGAAAGTGGTGCTTATTTCCTCTCAATAGACATGGAAGAAGGACGCATTCTCAGAAAACTGATTATTCAATAGTTTTTTGCCATATAGGTTTTAAAAGAGGTTGCTTCGGCAGCCTCTTTTTTTAATGATACAAATCATATTCTCTAAAACAGGGGCTGAATCAATGATTCAGCCCTTTTTTATTTCCGACAAACAGTATTTTATAAAAGCAAGGCCTAATTTCGTTAAATTTGTATAGCAATTTGTAAATAACTATGACACAAAAGAATACAAGCAAGAGCATATTATCAAACAAGGAGCTCCTGCTCAACGACTATAAGCTGGCATGGCAAAGTCGTCATGCAAGTATAATTGGCCGTAAGGAAGTCTTGAGTGGCAAAGCTAAATTCGGCATTTTCGGTGACGGGAAAGAAATTCCGCAACTGGCTCTTGCCCACTTTTTTAATAAAGGAGACTGGAGATCGGGCTATTACCGTGATCAAACCCTTATGATGGCACTGGGTGTGATGACATTGAAGTCATTTTTTGCCCAATTATACGGAAATACTGATCTGGAAATAAGCCCTGACAATGGCGGGCGTTTAATGAATAATCATTTCGCCACTCGCAGCCTGGATGAACATGGTGACTGGAAAAACCTAATGCAACAATACAATTCGAGTGCTGATATTAGTCCAACAGCAGGGCAAATGCCTCGTTTGGTTGGACTTGCAATGGCCTCGCAGTGGTACCGAACAGAAAGTAACGAAAGATTCTCAGAATTTAGCCACAACGGAAATGAAATTGCTTTTGGCACCATCGGTGATGCTTCCACAAGCGAAGGTCATTTCTGGGAAAGCCTTAATGCAGCCGGAGTAATGCAGATACCAATGGCCATGGTAGTTTGGGATGACGGATACGGTATTTCGGTAAACATTGAAAAGCAAACCGTAAAAGCATCAATAAGTGAAGCCCTTGCAGGTTTTCAGCGAACAAAAGATAAGCCCGGATTTGAGATCATCAAAGTAAAAGCATGGGACTACCCTGCCCTGCTGGCTGCTTTTGAAAAAGGAACAAAACTGGCAAGAGAAAAGCATATTCCTGTCTTGTTTCATGTTGTTGAGGTTACTCAGCCACAGGGACATAGTACCTCCGGGTCGCACGAAAGATATAAAAGTGAAGAGCGTTTGCAATGGGAAAAAGAATTTGATGCCATTGCAAAATATGGTGAATACCTACTCTCAGAAAAGATTGCGACTGAAGAAGAGTTGAAACAAATTGAAGAGCAAGCGCTGAAAGATTTAAAAGAAGCTAAGAAACAAAGCTGGAAAGCCTATAATGCACCTTTCATTAAAATGCGCGATGATCTCGTTTCATTAAGTAATATCACAAGTTGTCACTGTGCGAAGACCGATGCAATCAGTAAGATGATGGACGACCTGAAACAGGTTGCTGAACCGGGAAGAAAGGAAGTGATATCTACTGCCAAAAGAGTCTTGCGCTATTTCTGTCAAACCTGTTCACCGGAAAAATCTCTCAAGAAAAGTGTTGGAGAATGGTTAGACAGAGAAAATAAAAAAGGGCAGGAACTGTATAGTTCACATTTATACAGTGAAACGGAACAAGCAGCATTGAAACAAAAAGAAATCCCTCCTCAGTATTCTGAACAACCCGTAATGGTACCGGGACGGGAGATTATTCGAGATAATTTCGATTATATCTTGCAGAACAATCCAAACACATTAGCCTTTGGAGAAGATGTCGGAAAAATTGGAGGTGTAAATCAGACATGGGAAGGCCTACAGGACAAATATGGTGAACACAGGGTCTTTGACACCGGAATCCGGGAAGCAACAATTCTGGGACAGGCAATAGGGCTGGCTATGCGCGGACTGCGACCAATTGCAGAGGTACAGTACTTCGATTATCTGATGTATGCCTTGCAAACAATCAGCGATGATTTAGCCACGTTGCGCTGGCGAACTGTAGGGGGACAAAAAGCGCCTGTTATTATTTCAACAAGGGGTCATCGTTTAGAAGGGGTCTGGCATTCAGGATCAGCACTAAGTATGGTAATAAATTCCATTCGGGGTGTACACGTAATGGTTCCCCGAAACATGACTCAGGCAGCCGGCTTTTACAATACTCTAATCAAAAGCGATGATCCCGGATTAATTATTGAACCATTAAATGCATACCGCCTTCGCGAACCCAGACCGGAGAATATTGGCGAGTTTACTGTTCCGCTTGGTAAACCGGAAGTATTACAGGAAGGAACAGATGTAACATTGGTAACATACGGTTCTTGTGTCCGCATAGCGGAAGAAGCTATCCCACAATTGGCTGAGATGGATATTTCTGTCGAGCTGATTGATGTGCAAACATTATTGCCATTTGACCTGAGCGGAACTATTATTTCTTCATTAATGAAAACCAATAAAATTGTGTTTTTTGATGAAGATGTTCCAGGTGGAACTACTGCGTATATGATGCAACAGGTACTTGAAAAGCAAGGTGGATGGAATTATCTGGATGCAGAGCCAAAAACCATTACAGCAAAAGACCACAGACCTGCCTACGGAAGTGACGGCGATTATTTCTCTAATCCAAATGCAGAGAATGTCTTTGATACAGTATATGAATTGATGAATGAGTACAATCCGACACAATACCCGTCTCTTTATTGATATGAAGGACCATCTGGTGAATTATTCTCATGATATTGCTCAGCAAGAACTGAATCAAACACTGCATCATAATCTCTGAGATAATATACATTCGGGCGGGCAAAATCCAGTTGTCCGTGTTCTACTTTTAACCAATCTGTATAGCATTCTTCTGCAACAAACGCTCGCGTGCTTTGCAATGAACCTTCATCTATGTCCTGCATTATTAATTTGCATGTTTTAAGATGAATATCCAGCCATCTATGAAAACACTTTATTTCTTTCATGTGGCTAATTCCATTGACAATATCTTCAACCAAAACCTCATTTCGAGCTCTCAATACTTTCTCTTCAGCTACCCTTGTATCGTATTCTTCCTTTGGCGCATTGCTAACTTTATCAAAAAAGCCATCGATCTCAAATAAACGATATGAGTTTCTGAAATGCTCTTTGCGCAGCTTCTCAACTGACAATATTAACTCAGTGCAAGTCATATCAGGGAATTACCATATCAATTCTAGTATTTATGTCAATGGTTTCACCAGGCTTCAGAACAATAATATTCTCAGGATCAGAGCTCATTAAATCTCCTGAAAGATGTATCCTGTCTCCATTCGGATCAGAAAAAGAATATAGATAATATGTACCCGGATGAACATTTTTCAGAGTGTATTTCCTGGTTGCCTCAGGTAGAAACAAATATCTTGAATAATAATCGTGATAATTCTTTTTCAATTTCAGCCCATCGTACATGCTTTGTGTGCAAAGCAGAATAAATAATTCGCCGGACTTTTTAATACTCAAATCAGCATCCAATTCTATATTAATTGTTACAGAAGAGAGATAACCTTCAAATGGTTCATACACATCCTCCGAATAGGAATAAAAAATACTCTCTTCTTTCCCGTCAAATGCTTTACTGAGATCCATTTTCGGCGATTGCTGAGGAAACTGCCAGTAATCTATTCCATTTCCTGCTGTTTCAGCATCACCCCTTACAGCATTTAACCTTGTGTGTAATGCCGGCACAGTTATACCACCAAATTTTGTTGTATACACCTGCATCATCATTGTACTATCTGTAAAAACAAATTCTGTATATGCCCTGCTATCGCCGGCTACAACATCAGAGAACCTGTAATATCCGGCTTCTTCATTAACCGAATCGAGCAGTTCATAAGTAACACAACATTGGTTCTGAAAACAACCTTCAGTTCGCATTGCAATACGTAATTCGCCATTAAATTCACAAACAAAGAAAAACATGTTATTTATAGTATTGCTGTCAAGCATTGAAAACTGGGCAATTTCTGATGGACCTATCGGGCGAAAATCCATATACCAGGCATCGAAGCTGCCCGCCGAGCTCGACGAATATACAGGCCCATACCACACGCCCTGAATTTTGTGCATAAAAGAAATTCCCGACAGATTTTCACTCTGCCCCATTAATGATAATGCTAAAAACAGGTATATCTGAATGGATAAGAAAGTTTTCATATTCAAGTATTTGTACAAACTTAAGAAAATTACCTTTAACTTATTTATATGAACCTCAGAAGAATTTTTGTTTCAATTTTCATTTCTGCTTTGTATATTAGCGATATGAAAAAGATTTTTATTCTGATTATTTTGCCTGCAATTCTGTTTTCATGCAAGAAAGATCCTGCTGTTATTGATATATCAGGAAAATTATTTGATCCCAATGCTGGAAATTATATTGCCGGTGCTACCGTTTCACTACAGGCCACAGGAGTTGTTGACGGGGTTTACAATTCCGGATTTACAACCATCGCGAGCAGTACAACAGACGGGCAAGGCAGTTTCTTTTTTAATATAGAGGAGAGCACCTATGATGCTTTCCGTTTTACTTTTTATAAAGATGGATATTTTCTGAGTCAGAAAGAATACAGCGCAGGAGATATTACACCAGAACAACCCTTTAACGGAACATTTGACATCTATTCCAAAAGTTATATTAAACTACGGGTACGTAACACCAATCCATATGATGAATTTGATCAAATAAGTGTGTACTTCAGTAACCCGCCTTCAACATGCACAGAATGTTGCTCTTCTACTCCATTTCAAATGACAGGAATGGACATTGATACTATAATCTACTGTAATTGCTATGGAAATTATTCACTGGCAGTTAACTATGCATATACCAAAAACTCAGTGAATTATATCTTAAAGGACACACTGATAACGGTGCCTTTCGACACCACTTACCACAATATCAATTTCTAATCTTCTTTAAGCCATTTGTCGAGCCAGCCTTTAAACTCGCGCTGCCATAAGATCGCGTTTTGAGGCTGCAGTACCCAGTGATTTTCTGTTGGAAATATCAGTAAACGGGCTGGAACACCAAGTATTTTTGCAGCAGTAAATGCTTGTATAGCCTGAGTATATGCAATTCTATAATCACGCTCTCCATGAATGATTAATATTGGTGTATCCCATTTATCAACAAATTTGTGGGGACTATTGTCATACGAACGCTGAGCTATCTCATTATTTTTATCCCAGAATGGACCTCCCAGATCCCAGTTTGCAAACCAAAGCTCTTCAGTTTCCAGATACTGACTCTCGAAATTAAACATACCATCATGGGCAATGAAAGCTTTGAAACGTCCCTCATGATTTCCGGCAAGCCAGAATACTGAAAAACCACCATAACTGGCACCCACAGCTCCAAGATTGTTTTCATCTACATATGGTTCTGCAGACAAAGTATCAATAGCTGTTAGATAGTCTTTCATGTTTTGTCCGCCATAATCACCACTTATTTGTTCAAGCCATTCCTGACCAAATCCCGGTACTCCACGACGATTAGGAGCAACAACAATATAGCCGTTTGCAGCCATCATCTGAAAATTCCAGCGAAAGCTCCAAAACTGACCGACCATACCCTGAGGGCCACCCTGACAATAGAGAAGTGTCGGGTATTTCTTATTTGGATCGAAATGCGGAGGATAAATAACCCATGTTAGCATTTTCTTTCCGTCAGTAGTGGTTATCCAGCGTTCTTCAACATTACCCATGGTAAGTTGATCAAGAATATTCTGATTGACCATTGAAATATTCTGATCTGTGCCATCGGTCATATTCACTGCAAATATTTCACTTGGCATAGACATAGACTGACGCTGAGCAATAAACTTATCGCCGGCAACTTCAAAGGCCTGATAGTTATGGACACCTTCGGTAAGCGTTGTAACAGAATCATTTTCAAGTACAATCTCATAGATTTGCTGAGTTCCGTGCCACCCACTTACAAAATAAACCTTGGAAGCGTCTTCACTCCAACGAAGATTAAATGCATGCTGATCAAAGTTTTCCGTATGATACTTTGTATCACCGGTAGACATATCCATTATAAAGAGACGCTGTTTATCTGATTCATATCCATCGCGCTCCATACTTTCCCAAGCCAGTTTTGTTCCATCCGGAGAGAACACCGGATTCATATCATAACCGGGCATACCTTCAGTCAGATTTACAGTTTCACCACTTTCACGATTATACTGATACAGATCTGAATTGGTTGAAAGTGAATATTCAACACCTGTTTTCTTACGACAGGTATAGATGATAGATTTTGCATCCGGAGCCCAGGTAATCTGTTCCATTCCACCGAAAGGCATCATAGGTGTTTCGAAGGGTTCTCCTTCAAGAACATCAATATCATTACTCAGATGTGAACCATCGTAATCGGCCACAAAAAGATGACTTGTGGAGGTCACCCATGTATCCCAATGACGAAACATCAGATCGTCAATTATTCTGGCATCTGCTTTATCCAGATCAGGATACACATCCTGACAGGTTTGATTTGGCACATCTTTTATATATGCTATTGCAGACAAATCAGGGGCATATGAGAATCCATTCATCCCTCCTTCAACAGAAGAAACTTGTTTGCGACCGGTGCCATCAGCATTCATTTCAAACAGCTGCACTGAACCATCTTCTGCAACAGCGAGAAAGCCAATCTGATCATCAGTTTTCCAAAGGCCATTATACTCACCACCATTCGTATTGGTAATATTAACCCTGTCAGATCCATCAGTATTCATAACATATAGATCCCGATTACCTTTATTTTCCTGATAATCGTACCATGTAATTCCAAACAGTATTTTCGACTGATCGGGTGATATCTGAATATCACTCACACGGCCAAATGCCCACATCACTTCAGGGGTCATTACATCACTTTCAAGTGTAATGTCTTTTGGACCGACAATTTCTTCTTTATTTTCAGTATTCAGACATGAGCTGAACATGGCTGCAGCAGCTATTAAAATCCAAAATCTTTTCATCATATTTTGTTTAGTATTTTCCTTCAATACGGTTCAGACCTTCAATGGCTTTATCATAGTTCTCGAGAAGTTCAAGTGCTTTGCGATAGTCGGCTTCAGCCTTATCATATTTTTTCATTTCCTCGTAGGCCAAACCCCGGTTATAATATGCCTCAGGATAGTTTGGCTGTGCCTGTATAGCGCGATCAAAACGTTCAACTGCCCCGGGAAAATCTTCTAAATAAACCAGATAGAGATATCCGATATTATACCAGGCCTGTGCATGGCTATCGTCAATATTAAGAATAATATCATATTGTTGAATGGCACCATTTACATCACCCTGATTCTGCAACCAGAAACCATAAGCATAATGCCCTTCAATAGAGTAATCGTTAATACTTACAGCGGTCTTGAAGTAGTTTCCGGCAATGGGATCGCCAAGCTTTTCCATTACATATCCTAATGTAATAAATGCATCAAAATACTGTGCATCGAGCTGGGTCGCTTCCTGAAGATCATATATGGCTTCCGTAGTATCACCCTGTTCCAGCTTCGCATAACCCCTCATAAAATAAGCCTGCGCATTGTATTCATCAATTTCAAGGGCATTATTCAGATACAAATAAACCTTATCGTAATCTTCCAGAAAGAGATTCAGCTCTGCAAGTTTAAGACTGGGATCAGGATTCCTTGGATCCATATCGAATGCCTTTAGCAGTGTCTTTCTTGAGTTTTCAATATTTCCCTGAGCGAGATAAATATCTCCAAGCAGAATATAATTTTCAGTTCGTTCAGGATTAAGATCAATGGCCTGAGAAATATCAGTCATGGCCTTATCCAGCATGTTTTTGCGCAAATAGTACATTGCACGGTTATAATATAGACTATCAGCTTCCGGATTTTCTTCAATGGCTTTATTGAGTCTTTCAATCTCGGTGAGTGTACTGTCCTGATCATTTGTGTCATTCTGCTTTTGTGTTCCGGAACACGACATAAGTGCCCAAACCAGAGCAGAAACAATAAAAAGATATTTAATCATTCAGAATTAGTTTTCGTTCAGATTTGCTACTATCTTATTCTCAAGTTCCTCCATGAGCTCAGGATTATCAAGCAACAGATTTTTTACTGCTTCCCTGCCCTGGCCCAGTTTAGTTTCTCCGTAAGAGAACCATGAGCCGCTTTTCTTGATCACATTTTGCTCAACACCAAGATCTATAATCTCACCAACCTTTGAGAAACCCTGACCGTAAATAATATCAAGTTCAGCTTGCTGGAATGGAGGTGCCACTTTGTTTTTCACAACCTTCACCCGAATGCGATTACCCAGAACCTGATCACCATCCTTAATCTGAGCCATTCGACGAATATCAACACGAATGGAAGCATAAAACTTAAGTGCATTCCCTCCGGTTGTAGTTTCAGGATTTCCAAACATCACCCCAATCTTTTCCCTCAATTGATTAATAAAGATACAAGTACTGCGGGTTTTGCTTATGCTTCCGGTTAACTTTCTTAATGCCTGCGACATCAAACGAGCATGCAAACCCATTTTGGAATCGCCCATTTCGCCTTCAATCTCACTACGCGGAGTTAGAGCTGCAACAGAATCCACAACAATAATATCAATGGCACCGCTACGAATCAGATTGTCGGTAATTTCTAGAGCCTGCTCCCCGTCATCGGGTTGCGAAATGAGAAGATTATCTACATCCACGCCAAGTTTTTTTGCATAGAACACATCAAAAGCATGTTCTGCATCAATAAAAGCAGCAATGCCTCCTTTTTTCTGAGCTTCGGCAATAGCATGTATAGCCAGAGTAGTTTTACCTGAACTCTCGGGACCATAAATCTCCACAACACGGCCTCGTGGAAAACCACCCACACCGAGGGCATGATCTATACTGATACTCCCGGTTGAAATCACATCTAATCCATCTTCAACAGGGTTATCACCCAACCTCATGATTGCACCTTTACCATATGATTTCTCTAAACGGTCCATCGTCAGCTTCAGCGCTTTCATTTTTTCGCTGTTCACCGGATTTTCTTTCTTTTCGCTCATTGCTTATATGTTTAATTCTTTAAATATTTGCTCTGTACTTTCCTTTGTTTTCACCTTGGATATTACTTTCTCCACAATGCCATCACCTTCAATGATAAAAGTGGAACGAAGTACTCCTTCATATTCACGCCCCATGAACTTTTTCAAACCCCAGGCACCGTAACTTTTAATGATTTCCTTTTCAGTATCGGCCACCAATGGAAACGGAAGTTCAAATTTTGCACGGAACTTTTCGTGTGATGTTTCAGAGTCGGGGCTGATACCAATAAGATAGAAGCCCTGTTTCTGAAGTTCTTTGTAATTATCCCGGAAATTACAGGCCTCGGCATTACAACCTGGGGTATTGTCTTTCGGATAAAAATACACTATACAACGCTGTCCTTTCAGATCACTTAATTTCACAGACTTACCGTTCATATCTGTAAATGTAAAATCGGGGGCTTTTTGTCCTTCTTTAATCATGGGCAATAATTTAATATAAAGGTAATAACTTCTGTGAAAACTAAGGGAAAAACTTCCCTATTAATTTTCAACACAAAAGTAAAACTGATTTAAAAATGAAGTCGGTTATTTGTCATTTATAGTCGACAGTAAGTGTTTGTAAATACTTGCAAAGCGTGCATTATTTTTTCAAGAGTTAAGGTATATATTTGATATCATAGGTTAAGAACAATAGTGAAAAATCATATTCGGGAGTTAATGATTCTACTTATATTTGCTGTAAACTAGCTAACTGCTCAACACAGAGACATATCGCTTAATTATGCCGCAATAAATCATTCAATAACATCCAAAGAAAAACTGAATGAAAAAGAAGTTATTATTAATCAATCCGTCAAATAGTTGCAAAACGGGGCTATCATTGACCGAGAGCTCAAAGAATCCGCCTCTGGGTTTAGGAATTATTGCTGCACTTACACCGGAAAACTGGAAAATAAAGATTATTGATGAAAACTTCAGAAGTTTTAAATATGAAGATGCAGATCTGGTAGGCATAACAGCTTTTACTTCCTCAGCACTAAGGGCCTATGAGATAGCGAAAGAATATCGCGAAAAAGGAATACCAACTATATTAGGAGGAATTCATGCTTCCATGTTACCTGATGAAGCCAGACAATTTTTTGATACAGTTGTTATCGGTGAGGCAGAAAGTATCTGGCCAGAAGTTATTTCAGATTTTGAAAAGGGTAAACTTAAAAGTGTTTATCAAGGAGATACTGTTGATATGGACATAATTCCAATACCAAGACATGATTTGTTTCATCCCAGGTATATGTTTGGGGTTATTCAAACCTCCAGAGGATGCCCAATGGATTGCGATTTTTGTTCAGTAACAAAATTTAATGGCAATAAATTCCGACAGAAGTCTATTGATATAGTTTTAGATGAGATAGAAAGTCTACCACATCAGTTTATTTGTTTTATTGATGACAACCTTCTGGGATATGGGCAAAAAAGTTATGACCGTGCCATTCAATTGTTTAAAGGTATGATTAACCGTGGTATTAAGAAATCATGGTATTGTCAGGCTTCAATAAATTTTGCCGAGAATGATGAAGTATTAAAATATGCTGCAGAAAGTGGTTGTAAAATGGTCATCATTGGTTTGGAATCTGAAAATGAACATTCTTTAGCTGCCATTAATAAAAAAATCAACCTCAAAGCAAGCAGAGATAAATATAGAAAAGCAATTAAAAAAATTCACAAGCATAAAATTGCTGTTTTGGGCGAATTTATTTACGGATTAGATACTGACACTCCGGAATCACTAAAAAAAAGGACGAAATACTTAATTAAAAGCCCCATAGATATTGTGTTAACTACTTTATTAACACCTCTTCCGGGAACAAGATTATTCAATAAGTTCCGAGAAGAGAACCGATTAGTTTATAATAATTTTCCTGATGACTGGGTACATTTTGATTTGACTGAAGTCACCAATATACCTTTAAATATGTCCCCGGAGAAATTGTCAGAAATAATGAGCCAGAGTAATCGTCGGCTATACAATAAAGTAGTGATTATAAGAAGGTTTATAAAAACACTTATAAATACAAAAAGTTTAGCTACTGCCAAATGGGCTTATGATTCAAATTTGAATCTACTCAATATTGTGAGAAAAATAGAGAATGAAAAAACTGTAGGACTCTCTAAGCGGGCGTAATAATTAAACTCAAATCAATGTAAAATAATTTCAGATTTATAGAGCAACATTCAATATGAAAATCCTGATACTACTTTTTCTGCTCATAATCGCCCTACTGGACTGCACACAGCAGAAAAGTAAACTGAACGATAAGGAGACCATAAACATTGATGGTTTCTGGCAACTATCTTACAGCAAGTATGAAGGGGAAAAAACATCCGAACAATTCGGCTGCCCATTATTTGATGCTCCAATTGAATGGATATACCAGCCCCATGCACTTGGCACGCACATATTAATTAAGAGTGACAGCATTTCTATATTTCGCTATCCATATGAGTATTACGGCACATACAAATATGAGCTCAGCAGGGATTCGTTGTTTATTCACTCCAATTACACAAGCACATATGCATTTTCAATGCAACAGAGCCATCAGGACACCATAGTTTTGAATTTTGAAGAAGAGTTTACATCTACTTGCATATTATCGGCTATTTCAAAGTACGAACGAAGCTCCTATAACACAAACATTATAGATAAACTCGTTCGGGATTCCATTTCATGTGACTCACTGATCGGAAAATGGTGGTATTTAAGAAAAGAAATCAGCTATGAGGATGGTGCAGACCCCACTATTCTAAACTTCCCTGCAGGAATGCCGGATTCTTTGTTCATTACGGAAAACAAGATAAAGCGGGAGGGATTGAAACACTATGTCGTCTTTGAATTTGAAAGTACCATTGTAAGAATGATCATTAGCAGTCCGGCAGAGAATTCATTTATCCTCAGACCGGAAGACCCTAAGTACAAAATTTTGTTTAGCAGTTTTTATGATTATGGTGAGTACGGCGGCGTAGATACGGTATATTATGATGTAGTGTTTCAGAAGAGTAATCCGTATCCGTATGGGTATTAGCTTTTATTTGCAGAATTATTAAACCGCTCAATATGCAACACAATATCTTCGGTTTTATCATAAAGACCTAAATCGAGGTTTTGGAGATCGCCACGGTCTGACATGAGTTTAATGAGCGGATAGACTGGGCGGGCATTGGTCCAGTAGTTGGTATCGAGAAAAACCATAGGGCTGGCATAGCCGAAAGATAAATAATGGTTTTGGGTTATTTCCTGAAAGATTTCCTGCATGGTTCCGGCAGAGCCGGGGGTGAAAATGACACCTCCTTTGGCGATGGTCAGTAAACCGTCCTCACGCACAGAGTTAGCAAAATATTTTGCAATATGCGTAGCAAAAGGAGTTGGTGGTTCATGACCATAGAGCCATGTTGGAATTCCAAGGCTTTCACGACCCGGATTCGGATATTTCTCAATCACTTCGAATGCAGCCGGTAGCCAGCCGGAGTCTTTATATACAGGAGCCTTGGCCAGAATTTCAAGCGCTTCGTGTAAAGCAGATAAGGGTTTGAGGGCAAACCAGGCTCCGAGATGCGTGGCTTCCATGGCCCCGGGGCCGCCACCCGATAGCATCAAATATCCTTTTTCGGCCAAAACTTTTGCAATTTCTGCCACCTGAGTGTACTGCCCTGTTCCGCGTTCGAGCGCATGTCCACCCATTATAGCTACCAGCTTTTTCTCATCGTATTGTTCAATAAACTCCTGCAATGAGTCAGTAATTCCGTGATCGTGCAAACGGCGGGCTAAGGTTTCTTCTATATCATCCGACTCCTTTCCTGTTTTGATGTAATGATCGTATACGATCTTATCATAGGTTTGATTGAAGGTCTCCGGTCTTTTGCGATCGTAATTATTATATAAGGAGTCCTTATTGTATAAGGTATTGGGATACATTTTATATGGAACATTGAGCGAAAGGAAAATATAATTATTGCGGTAGAGATGGTCGCGAATTTTTTCTGACATTTTGCAACCGAGAAAGATGCATCCACTAATTTCAGCCGACAGAATATCTTGTTCCATTCCTGTCAGATCGACTGATTGAACAGCAATCTTCTTAATGATACCATTTTGTAAAGCAATTTTCAGTTCTTCCGGGGTTTCAATCTCTCGCATTATTGATTTAGTCTTTTATGATTTAGCTGCAAAATACAAAATTTGAATAATTATTTTTCATAAATGTGGAATCGGTTTCTTTTTGCATCTATACTCAATAATACCACGGACCAGTAAGCGGAGAACATAGACAAAATTTCAAATATTTTTAATAAGAAAGACTTTTTCTCAGCTTTGTTTCGTTGTATATTTACCAATAGACCAATAAACCAAAACCAAAAACCATAATTATGAAAACAACATTGAAAATTACGGCAGTGCTACTGCTATTCCTATTCTTAGGAGCGTGCGGAGGCGGTATGCAAAACAAATCGAAAGATGACAACAACCTGTCAACAGACAACACTGAAAGCTACAGTGAAGACCTTGACGATGATGCCTATTATGATGAAGAGGGTGGATATACTGAAAGCGAGGCACCAGAATACAATAAGGATGCACGAAGTTCAACAGCCCAGGCAACTGAGGAAGTAACAAAAGTAATTTCATCAAGTGCTGCCAGTATTGGAAAAATTGATTCCGTTAAGAAACTCATTAGAAAAGCCGACCTGAAATTCCGCACGAATAATGTGGTAAACAGCACCTACGCACTGGAAGAACTGACTAAACATTTTGACGGCTATGTGAGTTATACACATCTGGAATCAGACGTTAACCGAGTTGAAGAAACAAAGATCTCTGAAGATTCTCTCATTGAATCCACCTATTACACAGTAACGAATACTATGACCATAAGAGTTCCGGTTGCAAACCTTGACACTATGTTGAAGAGCATGGTTATTCTGATAGATTTTCTCGATTACAGAACCATTACTGCCGAGGATGTTACATTCCAGATCATGAGCAAAGAACTGGAGCGTAAACGACTTGAGTTGTACGACCTTCGAGTCAGCAAAGCTGCCGGAAACACATATTCCAATCTCGACATGCAGGTAAATGCAGCCGAACGTCAGCTGGAAAAACAAATCAGAAATGACGAAGCCAAGATTGAGATGCTGAAAATTTTCGACGATATTGAATATGCCACTATTACACTTCATATGTATGGTCGTGAAAAAGTGAAGCATGTTGTTCTGGCCGACGAAGAGAATATAGATGCTTATAAACCGGGATTTGGAAGGAAACTTGGCATTGCTCTTGATAAAGGCCTCGATTTTCTCGCCAATTTCCTAATAGTACTTGTTGCCATCTGGCCTCTCTATCTCTTTGGAATAATTGCATGGGTTATTTACAGAATTGTAAAGCGCAGGAACAGGAATAAAGGTGAATAAATCACTGAAATGCGGTAATTGAGGGGTCGATTTCGAGTGACTTCGACTCCTTCAGTCACCGTCACGGTCATTGAGCGTAGTCGAAATGACCTATAATTTTTAATCGCCACGAATGGCACTTATTTCCACAAATTATGGAATTAATTAAATCGAATATCGCCTCTTTTTGCAGGCAAAAACTTGGCAAACACAAATTAGTTCGTTTGCACTCACGGGGTTCGTACCACAAAATGATCTAAAGATTTATCATCGTGTGGCTTCGACTACGCTCAGCCACCGGGGAATTAAAATAATTTGACCTTTGCCAGATCTGCTGCTTTATGTATGATATCCTGAAGGCCGGCCTTAGAATGTCCTTCTGTAAACTTCAATAATTCTGCTGCTGCAGGCACCAGGCTCCAGGTAAAAGAATACCGTAAAAAAGTCGGATCCGGCTTATGCGGATGCAACCGAACACGATCGAGTGCATCCGCATCTTTTAATATCTTCAAAGTCTCGTTATCGTTCTTTTCTTCATACAATGAATGCATAGTAATGGCCTCAGCAATTTCATCCAGGTCAGTTTCTGAAGCACCATATTTACGAAACAGACCTTTATATTTCGGAAGATATTTGCGTGCAGAATTTAATCCATGTAATGGATCTTTACTATCATCTACCCTACCCATATCATGTACCATAGCCGCAAAAAATGCATTCCGACCTTTTTTATAATCAGTTATATTACAGATAATTACAGTCCATGCTATAACCCTGTATGTATGAAGACGTCCATGCAAATAAGACGGATGTTGAAAGTCAGAATCACTTAATGCAAATTCATTCAGATTATTCAGCAGATTCTTCATTTTCATCAAAATAATCTTCTTTAAGCAATGCAGTGAAGTCAGGAATCATCTTTTTAATCTCATCGGCAAACCCAAATAAATCGCCGCACAAGGTACCTTCAGGTTCTGTAGCACACCAGTACATATACCCCTCAATATACTTCTCGCCCGATTTGTCAAATACCTCAAGTTCATGCATGGTACCACCATCACAATCGTTACGGTTAGGGTCATCGCATTCTTCAATTTTAGCTTTTTCGAAAGACCTGCATAAACCTGAAAAATCTTCCTCAGAAATCTCTATGGTCGTATCGGTAAGAACATTCCCATAGGAGTCTACTACCACATGAATCTCTTTTTTAGTAACTGTCAATACATAACTCCTGTGGTACTCAGGCGGGACCGAAGAATCTGTAAATTCATAAACAAACTTTGATATTGATACTTCAGTCTCATTCACAGGATTATCTCTTTTTTGTCCATTACTGCAAGCCATAATTAAAGCACTTACCAATAAGAAAAGGGTGAGTTTCATATTATTCTTTTAAATGTTTTCTGAAATCAGGAATTTTACTTTTAATCAGTCTGCCAAACCCTTTCAAATCGCCGGTTATTGTCCCGTATGTTTCACCACCGCAATAATAGGCTGAACCTTCGATTGAGACATTACCTGCGGCGTCAGTTATTTTTATCTGCTCGCCGGTTCCACCAACGCAACCATCGGGTTCTTTTCGTTCTCTTGTTTTCAAATTGAATGAAGGCAAAGAATCGCATAATGCCATAAAATCAGAAGCTGCGAGCACAAAATTTGTGTCGGTCAGAATCTCGCCATAGCTATCAACTTTTAAATAAATCGTATCAGGTACCACAATAATATCATAGCTTCTGTGGTACGGGGGTGGAACAGACGAATCATTAAACCGATATTCAATTCGAGATATTTCATTTTTAGGATTTTCCATGTTTTTGTGATTTTTACATGCAATTAGCACACATAGTAATAATACGGGAGCGATAATTCTCATCATGATATACTTTGATTCATACAAATATAAGGAAAAGCATCAGAAATTGTATTTTTGCTCTGCAATGCAAAGTAGTTTTAATCATATAAGTCAACTGGCAAGTCATGGTACTCCATTTACGTTTTTCATTTCGTATGATAAAAAGACTATTCTTTGCTATACTAATACTGAGTTGATTAAAGAAGGTGTTCAATTTAGTACAAAGCCCGCACAAGAGAGCAAAGCCAAGATACAACCTGCTATAGTATCAAGAGATCAGATTAGTCGGCAAGCATTTCAAAAAGCCTTTAATTTGGTTCAGCAGAACCTTCATTTCGGGAATTCCTATCTGCTGAATCTCACTTTTCGCACACCTGTAAAACTTAACTGCAGCCTTAAAGATGTGTATACCGGAACTTCAGCAGCCTACCGAGGATATATACACGGAAAGTTTACATTTTTTAGTCCGGAAACATTTATAAAGATTAATGAAAAAGGCATTATCAGAACATTCCCAATGAAAGGCACTTCTTCTGTTTTACTGGATCCTGATGGCAGCAAACTAAAAACCAGTATTAAAGAAATATCGGAGCACAATACCATTGTAGATCTTTTAAGAAACGACCTGGCCATAGTAGCTCATAATGTGGAGGTTAAAGATTTTGCTTATCTCGAGCAAATCAATACAGGTAAAGGACATCATATATGGCAAATGAGTTCGGAAGTTGAAGCGCAACTTGATGGAAGCTGGCCTTCAAAACTTGGAACGATTCTCGAAAAGATGTTACCTGCAGGAAGTATCAGCGGAGCACCAAAAGAGAAAACCCTAGAAATAATTTCTATAGCCGAAGACTATGATCGTGGCTTTTATACCGGAATAGCCGGCCATTTTGATGGCAAAACTCTCGATTCCTGTGTTATGATTCGCTTTATTGCAGAAGAAAACGGAAAATACTATTATTGCAGTGGCGGCGGAATTACATATCTATCTAATACTGAAGACGAATATGCAGAATACCTCGAAAAAATATACATACCCACTATTTGAGTCCGTTGCATTCAGATTGGGGAGATTTCTGCTGATAGATTATCACTTACAGAGAATGGAACGAAGTTGCATTGCACTTTATGGTTCATTTAATCACGCCGATATATTCGACAAATTACCCAGACCAACATGTGAAAATGATATCCTCTATAAATGCCGGATAGCGTATAACGAAAACGATTTTGAATTAGAATTTGGCCCATATGTTCAGAAAGACATTAGAACTATTATTGTAATTGAGGCCAATGATATCGATTATTCATTAAAATACACGAATCGTAGGGCTATTGAAAGACTGAAAGCCGCCCAACCTGAATACGATGAAATTTTAATTACTCAAAATGGATTTCTTTGCGACACCAGTATTGCAAACATAGTTTTATCTAAAAATGGGGAATTATTTACTCCGGACACTTGTTTACTCGAAGGTGTTCAACGTAAGTACTTATTGGACCAGAAGCTTGTTGAGAAGCGACCTGTACAAATTGAGGAATTAAAGAACTATGAATTTATTCTTCTCATAAATGCGCTAAACGGCCTGAAGGACGCTCAAAAAGTTTTTGTACGAAATATAACGGGTTAAGATCTGATCACTTCGTAATTCCATTCATCTTCAACTTTAATAATTGTTGAAGGCTGTACCTGCTGGATTGAATGTCGCATATATTCAACTACGTAATCAACCGAATTAATAATCTGAGAATCAATTTCAGCATACATTAACGGATTTGCCTCTCCGGAAATATTAGCGCTTGTTGACACGATTGGCCTGCCAAAAGCACAGATAAGATCCTTTACAAATTCATTTTTTACAATTCTTATTGCAATAGTATTATCTTCCGGAATAAGATTACCGGGTAGATTAATTACATTCTCATATATTATTGTAAGCGGAGTGTGCACTTTTTCAATCAGATCCAATGCAATGGGGGGCACTTTCTCAACATATGTTTCGAGCTGACTTACATCTGATAATAGTATTATAAATGCTTTGCTCTCGCAACGTTGTTTAATATCGTATATTTTATTTACAGCCTTTTCACTGGTAGCATCACATCCCAGGCCCCAGATTGTATCGGTTGGGTATAAAATAGCTCCTTCATTCCGAAGCACCTTAAGACAGGCATCAATATCCTTTTTATAATCCAGCAACGTCATACTTTGAGTACTTTCAACAATTGTTCCGTTTTTATTTTATTTGCACACTTAAAATGCTCTTCAGGGCAGGTACGATGACCATGAATTCCGCACGGGCGACAATTCAGCGATTCCTTTATTTCAACAATATGTGAATTGGAGCTAACAGGATAGAATCCAAAACCAGGTACAGTACTGCAAAAAATAGTTGTAACCGGAGCATTTACTGCGCTGGCCAAATGGGTAGGTGCACTATCGTTAGCATAGTTCATAATTGCATTTTTCATCAACATGGCAGATTGCCTGAAGGACATTTTGCCGCACAAATTTAGACGATTTTCATTACTGTTTGTAAAAATATTGTCAACTAAAGCTTCGTCTTCTTCACTTCCAATTGCAATAATTTGAATATCAGCAGGTACCTGATCCAAAAAATCTTTCCATTTTTCAGCCGGATATCTTTTAGTTTCCCATACAGACCCTGGAGCTATGGTAATATATTTACTCTTTACACCTAATGCAGCAGAATCTGTCACAGCCGGGGATATAAATGGCCTTTCAACTTTTATTTCAGGAAATATAGTTTGCAATAATTTATGGTTCCGCTCAGTTTCATGACAATTAAATGTATGATCAACCCGCTTACCAAACAAAAATGAGAATGGGTTTTTCTTAAAACCAACAGTTTTTCCTGCACCGCCAAGAATAGTTAGTAATCCAGAACTACCAAACCTATGCACGTTTACTATAAGGTCGTATTTCTCTTTTCTTATCAAACGAATGCAAGCGAAAAGATTTTTAAACTTCTTTGATTTATCCAATGAAATAATCTTCCGGATATTGGGATTATCTTCCAGAACAGAAGTGCATCTTTTTTGAACTAGAAAATCTATATCAAATGACTCATCATAAGCTTTAAGTGAGGCTGGCAGGGCTGTTGAAAGTATCACATCACCGATAAAAGCGGTTTGTATGACGAGTATTTTTTTCATATGGGGTGTAAAGATATATAAATAGGTAAAATAAAGGGCAAAAAAAAACCCTGACACAAGGTCAGGGTTTTAGTAAAAGATTGGCGACGCCATACTCTCCCGCGTTAGCAGTACCATCTGCGCAAGTGGGCTTAACGACTCTGTTCGGAATGGGAAGAGGTGAGCCCCACCGCAAAAATCACCAAAAGATTTTAAATACGGTTTGACATAAAAAAGGAAGAGCAAAAAAAAGAGGCTGGTCCGATTAAGAAAGCTTACGGGTAATTAGTACTGCTCGGCTTTGACGTTACCGCCTTTACACCTGCAGCCTATCAACGTTGTAGTCTTCAACGACCCTTAAAGGAATTCTCATCTTGAA
Organism: Marinilabiliales bacterium; assembly: GCA_002869435.1. Lineage (GTDB taxonomy): Bacteria > Bacteroidota > Bacteroidia > Bacteroidales > DTU049 > BM518. The sequence goes on from PKSX01000142.1 coordinate 23,653, forward strand.
GCAGGCTTCGTGCTTAGATGCTTTCAGCACTTATCCATTCCATACGTAGCTACCCTGCGGTGCGGCTGGCGCCACAACAGGTACACTAGAGGTATGTCCATCCCGGTCCTCTCGTACTAAGGACAGCACTTCTCAAAATTCCAACGCCCACCACAGATAGGGACCGAACTGTCTCGCGACGTTCTGAACCCAGCTCGCGTGCCACTTTAATGGGCGAACAGCCCAACCCTTGGGACCTGCTTCAGCCCCAGGATGTGACGAGCCGACATCGAGGTGCCAAACCACTCCGTCGATGTGAGCTCTTGGGAGTGATCAGCCTGTTATCCCC
>PKSX01000220.1 GCA_002869435.1 Marinilabiliales bacterium
ATAGCAAGGCCAATATTAGAAATTGTAATTGCAAAAGTAGCAGTATCATTACTGATGTTTCCGTCTACACCACCATTTGGTGAAGCTGACCAGGCCACAATATTATAAGTGTTTCCAGCTACGGCAAGAAAACTACCAAGTGTTACAAATTCTGAATTACCAGTGGTTAAAGAACCAGTCCAATAAACCGGAGTTTGTGGTACTCCATCTAAAGTCCAGTAAATAGTATCAGATGTTAGTGTATTCAGACCAGAATTAAGAAGTTCTGCATTCACATTTTGTATTGTCGGGCATTCGCCAACACTAATAGATGCAATTGAAGCATCCAGTGCTATAGGACAAGCCACAACAATTGGTGTTGAAATGCCTGTTGGAGTTACTCCACCAACACCATCAGATCCTACTTCAGTGCCGGTTGCATCATAGATGTAGTAATAATTCTCATATGCCCAGCTTCCTGCAGTGTAAGTAGTAGTTATCTGATCACCATCAACAACACCGGCAATGGTGTATAAGGCAGGGCCTGCACCAGAACCAAGTGTAATATTGGTTAAAGCAGGAACAGCTACACCATTTACTAAAACAGTAACGGTGCCCCCATTCCAACCGTCGCCAAAATCATCATAAAGCTCTATGGTGTAATCACACGCATAAGAGACAGATGAAAACAGGAACATAAACATAAATATCAGACCTGTTTTTCTGATTTGTAATAATCTTTTCATAGACAATGGTTTTTTATTTAATTATACAAAAATATAGAAAAAAAACCGAAATAACACAATTGAGTATTGTATTAATACAAAACTTGCAATTTTTTATACAAATCAGAGTATCTACTAGATGATTCGGAGGCTTATTTTAACTCAATACTGTCGCGCTTTATTACTCCTTCATTAAGAATGACATTCATGTTCAGTGAAATAATATCGTAAGTGATATTTTCCGGATTAGCTTCTTCTCGGATAGGCCAATTTAAGGTTTGCAGCTGACAAATACCATTCAAAACATAATTGCCGGTGCTGTCCTGTCTAATGGTAGCAGGGAATTTAATAGGGCCGGTAGTTTCCTTTATAGTCAGTTCTCCCTCTAAATTATACTGGTTTTCAATGGTATCGGCAACTATAGTGTTGATTTCCATTAAAGATGGAGGAAACTCCTCTGTGCTTATGGCCTGGTCAGAATTATTGCTGTACAGGCGAATCATAGTGAAACTTACCGTGAGTGAAATATCAGCTAAACTATCGTCAATAATGTTCAATGTTCCTTCAATAAGTGGCATGTCGCCATTGCTGCTGAATTTAACATTTTGCATATTTACTGTAGTAGTAGCTCCGAAAATCTTAATTTCTTTATTTACTACCTTATTTTCAACATCACGTACCCATGTTATTACACTATTTACAGTGTCGGCCGTAAAATTTTTGGTAACCGTTACCTTATATTGTTTTTCCTTTTCCGATTCAGGATCGGGTTTCGATGAACCGCAGGCTGATATAACTGAGGCTAATGCAATGATGAGAAAATACTTCATAATTATTATTTTAGTGAGATTTCTTCACTTTGAATCACTTCAAGGGTAGTGGCATCGTAAATAAATACCACAATATGCATCTGGTCAGTTTCCCATGTTCCGTTTGAGATGGTGTAATTTAGTGTTTTAGTGGCAAAGTCGTTGGCAACAACGCCGCCGGCCACCAGTGTGTCGCCCCATGTTCCGCTTAAACTTCCACGTAAAACATGCATGTGAACATAGTCGGGAATTTCAGGGGTTGTGCCCACAGTGGGATCGTTGTTCTTCTGGTAGGCAACAATACTGTCTTCGGTAAGATAAGCACAAACTAAAATGTCATTGTTAATCTCTGCATAGAAGTCGACATTTACGGTAAGGTCAATGGCCCCTGATCCCTCATTGAAGGTTCGAATAAGATTGATGTCGGCATCTGGATCCGATGCCAGAAGTTCAGCTACTTTAGATGGCCAGTCAGTGGGACTAATAATTCTGCATCCGCTGAATTCTTTGCGGTTGATTAACCCATTGGGATTGCCTACAGCACTTACGCCAAAAAATGAATTGAGCGCATTGCCTTCGGCACAGGTAAAGTCGATTAGGTAGTTTGGAGAAATCATCTGGGCAAAAATTCCTGCATGAACGGTAACCAATACAACCTGCTCGGGATATAATTCCTGCAACTGGTGTGCAATAACTGCAGCTGCAGGGCAGTTTGGACATTGATGCCCGGTAAAATCTTCGAGAAGGATTTTTCTCTTCACGGTATCAGTTGGATCTGTTGTTTCACTACCTTCTGTATAAGGCTCATCAATATAATCACATGCTGCAAAAGCAAGTATCAGAACCGGAATGATATATAATAATTTCTTGATTTTCATAATTCTATATTTAAAAATTACTGGTGATTGAAACTAAGAAACCGTTGGAGGCAGGCACCTGACGGCAAACACCACCCACGCATAAAATGCCTTCTCTTTGTTTTCCGTATGAGATGGCAATACGACCGGCATTGCGGGTATATCCAAACGAAAACATGTAATAATGAATCTGTTTGTCTTTGTCCTCATTACCGTAATTATAATTATCCAGCGCAGCGAAAAACCACTTCGGGGCGATGGAATATTCAAGCATTGCCATACCCCAGTTGCCTTCATCCTGCGCACACCACAAATGTTGCATCTCTAATCTTAGAGCTTTTTTAGGCTGGATTTTATAGGTGAGATCAAGTATGCCCACATTGGCATAGAATATACCATCGGTATGTCCTTCAATTACATCGCTGTTGTAGTTAATCATGGCATATGTACCAATGGCTTTGACTTTCTTGGAAAATTTATGGGTGATTTCAATATTGAAATCTTCAAAATACAGTTCATCTCCAATGGTGAAGAAATCGGAAGTGTATCCGTCGGTACCTCGTGCCATAACAGCAGTAGTGTCGTTAATCTGTTGCATGTCGATGCTGTTGGCTCTTGAATAATTCAGGGCAAGATAGGTTCCGTATTTTCCGCCAAGAAAAGTTCCCTTGTCAAATTTATAGTTAATTTGCCCTTGAAATCCCATTTCTCCATTGGGTTGTGTGGCATATGGATAAAAAGCAGCCAGAGTGTAGGTGTGCGGTTTTGTAAGTGCTGGCAGATAGTTTATCATTAATATGTTTCCGGTTGCTGCTCTGTTGGAACGATAGTTCATGTTGTCTATTCTTTTCCCACTTAGCATGAGACCAAAACCTTTTATCGTATAGCCGAGATTGATGAGCAATGCTTCACCGTCTTTGTAAATCATATTGTTTATAGCCGAGGGGTCGTTTATTTTATGTGCATATTCAGTGTTGAATATAATCTTTCCGTTTGTCAGGTTTAACCGACCTGCCCATGCACCAACATTCTCGGGAAGTTTAAAAATGGGGTATTTGTCTTCCTGATATTTGCTTACAAAACTTCCACCCAGAGTATATCTCCATTTGGACGTGCTTAGTTTTGGTACAAATTCATTGAGACTTAACTCCCCGTCAATTCCGCGAACGATACCTTCGCATTTATCGAAGAAGAGACGATGCTCTCCAATGAATGCTTTAAGATAAACTCCGCTGAAGGGTTTTAGTTTTATTCGTATTCCGTCGATTGAATTGTCTATTCCCAGGCTGCGTTCTTCGAAACTGCGCATAATCATTCCAGAACCAAACTGTTCGTAGAAATTGCCGGCTGTGATTTCAAAATCTTTATGTCTGTATTCTGCAAAACGATAAGGGATGCCACTTCCCTTGTATCGTGGGTCAAATCCCTGCATTACATTCTGATAATTTTCGTAACGGACACCGGCA
>PKSX01000221.1 GCA_002869435.1 Marinilabiliales bacterium
AGAAAAGGGTATTGACACTATAGTAGCGGCATCAACCGGCAATGCAGGCTCATCGCTGGCCGGCGTTTGTGCCTCGCAAGGGCAGAAAGCCATTATCTGTGTTCCCGCAGCAGCGCCAAAAGCCAAACTGACTCAAATATTGATGTACGGCGCACAAATCATTCCGGTTGATGGAACTTACGACGATGCATTTGATCTGAGTGTGGCACTTACCGAAAAACATGGCATTTTTAACCGCAATACTGCATATAATCCGTTTACCATAGAAGGAAAGAAAACAGTTTCTTTTGAGATTTTCCGTCAAATGAACTTTTCTGCGCCGGACCGCATTTTTGTATCCAGTGGTGATGGTGTAATTCTTTCCGGAGTGTACAAAGGTTTTGAAGATCTTTTGCAACTTGGACTTATTAGTAAAATGCCGCATATTATTTCGGTGCAGGCCGAAGGCAGCAATAATATCATTCGCAATATGTTTACTGATGCATATAGCTTTGTACCATCGAAAACCGTTGCCGACTCCATTTCGGTGGATTTGCCCCGTAATTTTTATATGGCTCTTGATTTTCTGACGCGCTATAATGGAGAAGGAATTGCTGTTAGCGATGATGAAATCCTATCCGCAGGAAAAGAACTAACTGTGGGAAATGGGGTTTTTGCTGAACCTGCAGCCACCGCTGCTTATGCAGGCTTTCTGAATCAAAAAGCAGAAGGAAAAATAGCCAAAGGCGAAAAAGTAGTGGTTCTGCTCACCGGAAGCGGCCTCAAGGACATCAACGCTGTGCAGCCTCTGATTGAAATCCCTGAACCGGTAAAGGCAGAGCAGTTTCTGAAGGATTTTGAATTATAAATTGCCCAAAATTTTGTCATGCTGAGCTGGTCGAAGTACGACAAAATTTTCCTGATTTTCATTCAATAATTTAGCTATGCCACACCTCAATGAGCAAACAGCTTGCTATTGATTATGTCAGAAAGCCTGTCCAAGTTCTCGACTCCGCTCGAACTGACAGGCTTTTTTAAAACCAGCAAATCAGCACACCTGTCAAGCCGAAGGCATGATTAGCAAATCATACTTTCCACTAATTCCTTATTTTTGTAATTCGCATTCAAAAAAACAACAGATCATATGATACGCTTCAAACTGAACAACGAAGAAATTAGCTTTGACGGAAACCCCGAACTGAGCTTACTGAACTACCTGAGAGAAGAAAAAGACATTACATCTGTAAAAGACGGTTGTAGCGGCCAGTCTGCTTGTGGCGCATGTCTCGTTGAAATCGATGGCAAGGCTAAACTCAGTTGCGTTACCAAAATGAAAACGCTGGAAGGATATGAAGTGCTAACCCTTGAAGGAATACCTTCTCATATACGTGATCTGGTTGCCAAAGCTTTTGTGGAAAAAGGTGCTGTTCAATGCGGCTTTTGTACTCCCGGTTTTATCATGCGAACAAAAATTCTGCTGCAGGAAAATCCGAACCCAACGCTCGAGGAAATCCGTGTGGCTCTCAAATGGCATCTTTGCCGTTGCACAGGTTACAAGAAAATTGAGAATGCAATACAACATTCCGCTGAGCTGATGGAGCAGGGGAAAGACGCTGAAAATGATAGTCATAATAAAGGAGTGGGCGATTTCATGCCCAAATACGAAGCATTTGAAACCGCAAAAGGCGAACGCAAATTTGTAAATGACCTCAAGTTTCCGGGAATGTTGCAGGCGGCACTGTATTTTAGTGATCATCCGCGTGCGGTAGTAAATAGTATTGATGTTTCGGCTGCTGAAAAAATGCCCGGAGTGGAACGCATACTAACTGCAAAAGATGTACCCGGAGATCGTATTATCGGACTGATTTATAAAGACTGGCCCATAATCATTGCCGAAGGTGAGCGCACCAATTATATTGGCGATGTACTGGCCATTGTAATTGCAGATACAGCTGAGAATGCACGTGCTGCGCTGTCTGCCATCACTGTGGATTATGATGTAGAAAAACCCATCACCAATGTTTTCGAAGCACTGAAATACGATGATCGTGTGCACGATGATCACGAGAATTTGCTCGATAACTGCATTCTGAAAGAAGGCAATGCCGATGAAGTGATTGCCAATTCGCCTTTTGTGTATAGTCATTCCTTTACCACTCAGCGTATTGAGCATGCATTTCTGGAAACGGAGGCTGCTGTAGCTCTTCCTGAAAATGATGGTGTTTTACTGTATTCGTGTGGACAGGGAGTGTATGAAGATCGTCGTCAGGTGGCCATGGTATTGGGATTGCCTGAAGAAAAGGTTCGCGTGATTCTCGTTCCCAATGGTGGTGGATTTGGCGGTAAAGAGGATTTAACTGTTCAGGGACATGCTTCCTTAGCTGCTTTTCTTTTGCAAAAACCGGTAAAACTCACTCTTAGCCGTGAAGAAAGTATGCGTATGCATCCAAAACGCCACCCTGTGTGGATGGACATGACGCTGGCATGCGACGAAAATGGAAAACTTACCGCAATGAAACTTCGCGCCATTGGCGATACCGGAGCGTATGCTTCAGTTGGAACAAAAGTGATGGAACGTATTGCCGGACATGCAACAGCGGGATATTTTGTGCCTGTAATTGATATGGAGTCGAAAACCGTTTATACGAATAATATTCCCTGTGGAGCCATGCGTGGTTTTGGTGCCAATCAGGTTGCTTTTGCTATAGAAACCTGTGTGGATGAGCTTTGTAAAATGGGTGAATTCGATCGCTGGCAGTTTCGCTGGGATAATGCATTGGTAGATGGTTTAGCAACTGCCACCGGCGACCATGTTCAGGGCGCAGGAATCAGGGCATCTCTTGAAGCGCTGAAACCTTATTACGACAAAGCTGCATTCAAAGGTCTGGCAACAGCCATTAAAAACAGTGGCATTGGCAACGGAATGGTCGATTTTTCAGATGTGATTATTGAAATCAAATCGCCGGAAAAGGTGGTTCTGCATCATGGATGGACTGAGATGGGACAGGGTGTTCACACGATAGCTGCACAGATTTTATACGAGGAAACCGGCATTGACTCTGCGATCATAGAAGTAATTGTGGATACCAAAGCCGGTATTAAAACCGGAATGACCACTTCATCCAGAGGCACAGTATTGCTTGGAAATGCCATACGTGAAGCGGCCAAGGATATGAGAAAGGATCTGGAAGGAAAAACCATTAATGATATTATCGGGCATCGCTATCAGGCCCGTTGGGAATGTGACTGGACGGTGAAACCCGGTACTAAAGTGGATAACCCGCGTACACATTACAGCTATGGCTATGCAGCGCAAATGGCTGAGCTCGACGAAAATGGAAAACTGCTCAGGTTTGTTGCCGCACACGATGCGGGAAAAATCATAAATCCTGTAATGTTCGAAGGCCAGATTGAAGGTGCAGTTCATATGGGGCTTGGATATGCATTGACTGAAGATTTTCCGATGGAAGACGGTTACCCTCTCTATAAGAAAATGCGTGAGCTTGGTGTTTTGCGTGCTCATGAAACTCCAGAGATTATCGTACTTCCCGTTGAAGTTCCGGATCCTGTTGGACCGTTTGGTGCTAAAGGACTGGGTGAAATCGGTCTTATTCCAACTGCAGCAGCTCTTGCCAATGCCCTCTGCGATTTTGATGGTGAGCGACGCTTCTCTTTGCCTATGAAAGACGATGTTGGGATTTTGAAATAATCAGAAAATCAGCACATCAGCATATCAGCACATCAAAATAAAACCTACCTTTGCACCTCATTTAAACTTACTTTATGCCAAATTTTGAAGAACTGGGCATTTCGTCTGAAGTGCTGAAAGGAATTGGAGAGCTTGGATTTCAGACAC
>PKSX01000007.1 GCA_002869435.1 Marinilabiliales bacterium
GATCATAACTTCCGTTAATATTTCCGTCGAAATTATTTATATACACCGATTTAGAGCCACTGTAATATGCTGCTGAACTCAACTCCCACGTTGCGGCAACATCATTAAATAAATCAAATTCAGAAGCAAGAGTAATACTTTCAAATGATTCAGTATATGGTGCATCATATGATAAAGCTGTATCCATTACATTGATATAATCTGTTCTTACAACAGAATCAGATCCTTCAGTATTGAAAACCATAAGACTAACTTCATAAATTCCCGGAGTATTATATTGTACGGTTGGATTGGTATCATTTGATATGGATGGATTTCCGCCTGAGAAATACCAAACATAAGTGTCAGGATGTCCATTATATGATGCATCGAAAAAATTAATTGAACCTCCTGCACAAATATATTCTTTCTCGGCAAAAAAATCGGCAACAGGCTCACATAAAACAGCGCTTGTATCTAGAACACCTGTGGCTACAAGATTTTCATAAGACCATAGCATATTTCTGTCACCACTTAAAGTTGCATTAATACGATCGAGTTGACCATTGGAAAATATATTGGTGCAGAATCCCCACTGGTAGTCCATATAATTCTCAATCATATCGGGTTCATCAGGATTATCCTGATCGCAGGTATTTCTGCTACCGGGGACAAAACAACTTGCTGATGTATTTTGCGTAGCTGCATCAACAGGAGGTGTATCATCAACTTCATCACCATCGGGAGCAAAGAAATCGGGGCACCCACTTGCTGCAGGTAAAAGTCCCAGCATTAAATTCTGAAACGGATGATAAAGATTAAAATAATGGCCTGTTTCATGAGTAAAAGTACGGTTTAATGCATTTATTGGCATTCCTCCGAGGGTTGTTGCCGTGCCTATGGCCCCAATGCCATCGTGTCGAATTAAAACTCCATCCATTAAAGTGTCACCACCGGTAAGTGCCTGCGAAAGCGGGTTGCTTGGAGGAAACGGAGACATTCCACCAATAAAAGCACCATCAGGCAAACTCATACCTTCCGGATAAATGAAGTTAACCACAAAAATATTCATGTACTTACTTGGAGGCCATGCATAATCAGACATGGTTTGAAAATAAGCGAAATTGGTTTGAGGATCATAATGACGAAGAATTCCTGATGTGCAATTGCCGTAAGGATCAATCTTTGCCAGACGGAATTCAATCTCACAATCGGCAGCTCGAGACTGGAAAAGCGGATAGGTATCAGCTGTATCTGCATTTTGCTTATTATAATCGATATTCAAACGATCAAGACCATCTAATACCTGCGCATCGCTTATGTTTTCAGCTCCATATACGTGAATGATATGAAACACAACAGGGATAACCCTTTTACCATTAATCAGGGTATCTGTTTTATTTTGATCATTAATCATGCGAAGATTATCTTCATATATCATATACTTCGCAATAATCGAAGGATCCCCAGCAACTTTTTGCTGCAAAATAATATCATCAGCCTGTATCATGCGTATTTCCTGAGCATGGATTGATAGACTAATAAATAAAGACAACCCCAGTAATAGAACGATTTTCCTCATAACATTAAAATTTGAGATCAAAAATAGAAAAATGCTTCCAGTTTGTCAAAAATTTAAGACTAGAAGAAAAATAACTTCACAGCAGAGGCTGCCAAAGCAATTAATAATACATAACGAATAGCTGCACTTCCTTTCTTAATGGCCAGTTTCGCAGCAATCCATGCGCCAATCATAGAGCCTCCTGCAAGCACTAGTCCGGGAATCCATTCAACCTGATCGTGGTAAATGAAAGTAGCCAGTGCAAACGGTGTAAACACAAAGGTAAGTGCCAGTTTTATGGCATTAGCACGTACCAAATCATATCCTGCTGTTAGTGTCAGAGCAAAAAGCATAAACACACCTACACCTGCCTGAATAAATCCGCCATAAGCACCAATAAAAACAAAGATCAGGTAGTGAAACCACTTTAGTTTCACATCATATTTTTCTTTATGATCCTTTCTGAATCTCTTTGGATTGATGATGGTGATAATGATGAAAAACACAATCATTGCTCCTATGAAGGTTTTCATGACCTCATCAGGAATATCCACCGCAATCAGTGATCCGGCAATTGCCCCCGGCACAGCGGCCAGTGAAAGTAGAAATGCATTTCTTACATCCAGCATTTTCTCTTTGCGAAAAGTGAGTAAACCAACAAGAGTTTGCAGCAAAATAGAAATACGATTGGTTCCGTTGGCTACCACTGGAGGCAATCCGGCAAAAATGAGCATAGGTAGTGAAAGCAATGACCCGCTACCGGCAAGAGTATTGATAAAGCCAACAAAAATGCCAACTACAAAAACCAATATGGCAATGGTGATGTCCATGAGTTAGGGGCAAAGATAAAGTAAATAAGCATATTATTCTCCCGCGAAGGACACTAAGTTTTAAGGGCACAGAGGGGTTTTAATGTATAATTGGAAAAGTAAAAAGTGACGAGTTTTCAGGGATCACACTGTTACTCACACTCAAGCTTTAAAGTCTCCCGCAGACTATTCGCCAGGTCAATTGATTTTAAATGTGCTCCCTTCGACAAAGCTCAGGACAGGCATGAGCTCGACACTTCGTGTCTCGGTTCCGGAGATCTCGCAGATGATATATGAACAAGATTTCACTTGAAATATTCCCTTTTCTCTGCGCTCTCTGCATATTTTCTTTGCGATCTCAGCGGTTAATACAAAAAGACTTTCCTATCTTTGTACTATGTCTGCTCCAAAATACGAGAAGCTTTTTTATTCGATGAGCGAAGTGGTGAAACGGTACGATTTGCCGGTTTCTACATTGCACTATTGGGAGAAGGAGTTTACAGAACTCAAGCCCAAAAGAAATAAAAAGGGCAACCGCATGTATACCGAGGATGACATTCTCCTTCTTGACACCATTTATTTTCTGGTCAAAGAAAAAGGTTATACCATCAAAGGTGCCAAAGAAAGACTCAAAGCCGATCGCATTACTCAGGAGAAAAATGCGAGAATCAGAAACTCGCTGCTGAATATCCGTGCATTGATGCTTGAGATGAAAGAGAGCCTGGAAGCAGAGATAAAAAAGAGAGAAGGTTAATTTTAGATTTTTAATTTGTTATTTTACATTTGAGATTTCAAATTTAAAATCTTAAATCACCAATAATCAATCTAAAATTATTTCAATCCATGATCCGGATGTAATTTCCGGTAATTGCATAAAAGCGGATCCGGATTTCCCGGTTCATGCAGATGCATGCCTTCGCTACGACACCATTTCCACAGGTCACAGTCCTTGCAAATACCTGTTTTAAAAGGCTTACGATCCCGGTATTCCTTAAACTTATTATGCCAAACATCCAGAAAATCGTCTTTATAGATATTGCCTTGAACATATCCGCGGTTGATGTTCGGGCAAGCACCAATATCGCCATTGGCCAAAACAGAACCCACATGCACACCGGCACGGCAGAAAAACAAACCTTCACGCACCAGTCCTTCGTAGAATCCTAATAAGCCATCACAGCCAAAAGCAGCTTTAATTATTCCTTCAGCGCGGTTCTGCACAATGAAGTCCATCATATATTTAAACTGTGCTGAAGTGAGCAATAGTTCTTCGTTTGTTGCGGCACGCCCAATCGGATCAATGCTAAAAAGACGCCACCGCTTCACACCAATATCAACGAGTAACTTTTTCACTTCATTCAGCTCACCGATATTTCGCTGATTCACGCAGGTAACCACATCGTAAGTCATTCCTTCTTCAGCTGCAAGCACTTTAACTGCATCAACAGCTCTCTCAAAAGACCCTTCCCTACCCCTTAACCAGTCATGGTTCTCTTTCAACCCATCCAGACTAATGGTTACAGAACGGAGACCGGCCTCACGCAAAGAGCGAAATCGTTCCTCAGTAAGAGCCCATCCATTACTTACCATTCCCCAGGGGAATCCAATCTTTTTGAGTTCAGCTCCAACTTCTTCAAGATCTTTTCTAATCATTGGTTCGCCTCCGGTTACAACGATCATCACTTTTTTTGGATCGTACTCCTCTGCCACCTGCCTGGCAACTTTCAGGAAATCCTCAGCAGGCATGTCGGGGGCATCTTCAATAATCTGGCAATCACTTCCACAATGCAAACAAGCAAGGTTACAACGGGATGTGCATTCCCAGAAAAAATAATTCAGTTCGTGTAACTTCGCCTGCAACTTCACATATCTGCGATGCAGATTTAACGCCATGCGGGCTTTGCGGTCAAATTTCTTTCTTTCGTTAGGCATAGTTAGTCTATTTCAATAACGGGTTGAACACCATACAAACAAATGGGCTCAATGGGTTTATATTTGGGGTTGATAGTGTCTGTTTTTTTTATAATTACTGTGTCATCAGCAACAGAATCATTCTTAACCGGCACCGTTTTCACAACGGTATCCGGTGGTGCAACGGGTACAGGGCTCTCTGATACTGTATCCTGCTTTGTTTTGCATGAGTTTAAAACTGCTATTAATGCAATGCTTTGAACCAAAAACAAAACACCTAAATTAATCCATATCTTCTTGAGTTTACTCATTTTGGTCAATATTGTCCTCAATATCCGGAATAACACCATAAAGATTAGGGGCAATTTCCGGAGGATCTACTACCTGAATCACGCCATAATCACAAATTACTTCAATAGAAGGATCATATTCGGGAGTAGGCGTCTTCACATAATTATTGCTGTCAACGGAGACGGTATCAACCTGCAAGGCAACACCGCCAAGTTGATCATTTTTCTTAAAATCTCCGGTTTTAGTACTATCCTTGTTCTGATTGCTACAACCTGCAAGAAGACTCAAAACACCAATAATTGAGAAGCCCTTCAGAATAAGAGAAATCTGAAAACGAATATATTTCCTTCGTAAACGCTTCATTAAATGATGTCTTCCGGTACCGGTACGCCGTATTTATCAATAGGATAATCGGGTTCATCATATGGATACACCACACCATACTCCGTTTGCGGATAATCGGGCGGATCGACTATTGGTTGAACCTGATAAGTATTCTGCGTATTTTTCAAGCTATCCTCGTAAGCAATAGAATCGGCTTTAGCTATACTATCGGCTGCTGCAATGGAATCCGCCTGAGCAATAGAATCAAGTCGTTCCTGCTCGCGAACCTGTTTCAGCGAATCGTCATTAACAGTGTTTTCATTTTCAGAGCCACTGCCTACGCAGGCTGAAAACATTACGGTTATGCTGATAGTGGCCAGTAAATTCTTAATAATTCTGGCTCTTAATCTGATAATTTTATTTCTCCAGGGAATGAACATAATAATCGATCTTTTATTGACTGCAATATAAGATGAATTTTTCAGAAAAGTCCACAGATCTAAGAGAACTTTCCTATTATTTAATTTCATCAGGCACAGGTCCGCCATATTTCCCAACCGGATATTGCTCCTCCTTATAATTGGGATCTGCATTCATATTTAAACCTGCTGAGTCCTTTTCTACAGCATCAAGACTATCAGCTCTGGCAATGGAATCAAGACGTTGCTGCTCGCGAGCCTGCTTCAATGAATCTTCATTAACATTGTTATCATTTTCTGAACCTCCTCCTCCGCAGGCTGAGAACATAACTGTAATACAAATCATGGCCAGCATATTTTTAATTATTCCGGCTCTGAAGCGAATAAGTTTGTTTTTCCAAAGAATTAACATGATAAAAAGTCTTTTTGTAATCACAATATTAATCAATATTCCAAATCATTTAATTTTACTGACTATATACCACTCCATAACGTGTTTGTGGCTTATCTTCAGGGAAATATCCCGGAGGCGGGCCATACTTGGGCTTCACATCCGGAATAACAGTGTTTACCGGTATTACATAATTTTGCGCATTTTTGATGCTGTCTTCGTAAGCAATAGAATCTGCGCGGGCAATACTGTCAGCTGATGCTATTGAATCGGCACGGGTAATGGAATCAAGACGTTCCTGCTCGCGAGCCTGCTTCAATGAATCTTCATTAACGGTATTTTGATTTTCTGATCCAGTTCCACCACAGGCCGAAAACATAACTGAAAGGCTAATCATGGCCAACAAGTTTTTGATAATTCTGGCTCTGAATCTGATAATTTTATTCCTCCAAGGTATACGCATAATTCAAAGTCTTATATTGTATGCAATATAAGATGATTTTCTTGAAAAAGTTCACAAAAGAGTTATTAATTAATTGGTAGGTCTCACACCATACCTTGTGGCATCCTGATTTGGACTATTATAATCCGGGGCATCCCCATCATTAGTACTTGTACTGTCTTGCCCCAGATACATGTCATTTACATGCAGCACATGGTGATGCAGTTTCTTTTTTGACCCGCAAGAACTTAAAATACCGGAGAATGCTACAAAAGCAATAAATGCATTAAGCAGTAAAAGACGAGATTTAAAATATTTCCTTTTGTGCAAAGTCATTTTGAAATGTCTTTAGTTATATCGCACTCCATAACGAGTTACAGGCTCATCATTCTCATAATAATCAGGAACCACACCGTATTTTGTTTGTACATCATCCGGCAAAGGGTTCACCGGCGGTACATTATTATCTGCATTAACAGTGTCTTCAAGTGCAACAGAATCAGCTGCAGCAATACTATCGGCTTGAGCAATAGAATCTAGACGTTCCTGTTCTTTTACCTGGTCTAGTGAATCCTGATTCACTTTATCATCGGAACTTGTACCGCTGCCACATGCAGAGATCATTGCAGTAACGCCAATCATAGCAATAGCATTGCGAATAAACTTAGAACGAAGCCTTAAAACTGATTTTCTCCACTTAATGATCATAATACAAAGATTTTAACGGTGCAATTTACGATGTTTTTTTCAAATCACGAAAGAAATCTTCTTTGCGAAGTGCATAAATAATTTCATCGTGAATTTCGTTGTTTTTAATGAGTACGTCCTTGAATCTGGCCTCGACAAGAAACCCTGCTTTTTCCAAAACCCTGTGTGAAGGTTTATTGTAACCAAAGCACTTTGCAAAAAGCCGGTTTACTTCAAATTTCTCAAAAGCATAGGCCGACATTCTTTTCACTGCTTCTGTGGTTATTCCCTTCCCCCAGAATGGTTCAGCCAACCAGTATCCAATTTCGGCATTCATACGATGCACATCACCCTGTGGGGTGATCCCTATTGAACCAACAGCCTCACCTTCAATTACAATAGCTAAAATACGGGGAGGATTATATCCGCTGACATTCTTAATAAATGCTTTTGCATGCTGCAATAAATAAGGGTGTGGAAACTGATCAGTTAGATTAGCTGCCACAGCCCTGCTATTTGCATTTTTTTGTAAAGTTTTAGCGTCGGACTTTCTCCAAGGCCGAAGTTCAAATTCCATTTGCCCTTTCTATTGATATCCGGCGTCGCTTTTCCATTCGGTGTAGTAGATAACCAGATCGGCATCTGATTTCCATTCAGTGAAGTAAATAACCCAGTCGGCATCTGATTTCCATTCGGTGAAATACCAAACACCATCTTCGTCTGCATCACTTTTCCACTCGGTTAC
The DNA here is from genome assembly GCA_002869435.1 of Marinilabiliales bacterium. Taxonomy (GTDB): domain Bacteria; phylum Bacteroidota; class Bacteroidia; order Bacteroidales; family DTU049; genus BM518. The sequence goes on from PKSX01000007.1 coordinate 7,560, forward strand.
ATACACAACAAGATCTGCGTCGCTTTTCCAGTCACTTACATAAATAACTTTATCGGCGTCGCTTTTCCATTCGGTTACATATACAACCTGAGCCGACATTGTACCAAAGGCAAAAATGCCAATCAAAAGAATTAATAGTTTTTTCATGATGAGATTTTTTATAAAAATACCAAAAATCATTCCGAAAAGCAAAAATATTTCGATAAAAATTAATCGAGTTGAAAATTTTGTATTTGTTCGTGCTCGAAATCACAATTGAGCCACTCATCATCAAGAGTTGCACCAGACTTCCTATAAAGTTCTATGGCGTTAGTATTCCAGTCAAGAACCTGCCAACGGACACGCTTACAATTTTCATTAAGTGCCACATTCATGAGCTCGCGCAACAGAATTTTCCCAACTCCGTTTCCACGATATTGCTCTTTCACATATAAGTCATCAAGGTACAGTGATTTGCCTACCCAGGTAAAATAAGCAAAGAAATATAGAGCCATTCCAAGAATATTACCATCATTATCTTCGGCCATAATGCATTGGAACAAATCCTTTTCCTCCTTCATTTGTTCAACTGTATTCGTCATACGCTCAGGAGCCTTTTCAAAAAAAGCGAGTTCTGTTATCATTCCAATTATTTCAGGGTAATCCTTTTCAGTTGCCGATCTCAATCTGATATCCATGATGAATTTTTTTCAAATGTAAATAAATATTTCCTTTTTGTAACTACCTGATTGTTTGACAACAGACAAGTATTAACAAATATTTAAGGGGCGTATGTTTGGTCACGCAGCTTTCTTATTTATATATTTGCGTATTGTTTTACCTAAATACAAATTTAAAAGCACAATATTATGAGTATGTTTTGTTTTCAGTGTCAGGAAGCCGCTAAAGGCACAGGATGTACGCTAGCAGGCGTATGCGGCAAAAAAGATGATGTAGCTGCAATGCAGGATGTGTTAATGTACGCTGCAAAAGGTTTATCGTGGTGGATGAATCAGGCTGATGAAAAGAATTTCAGTTATGATAAAAAGCACCATACCGAACTAATGACCGCCCTTTTTGTAACCATCACCAATGCAAATTTTGACAAGGACGCAATTGTAGAAAAAATCCGTGAAGTTCTTGAGCTGAAGAGAAAACTACGATTTGAGATGGAAAAAGAATTTAGTTTTGACAATGTTCCTGAAGCTGCAACATGGGAAGCTTTTTCAGTTGGTGAATATGAAAGAAGAGCATTGGCGATAGGAATTCTCTCAGAATCAAACGAAGACATTCGTTCACTCAAGGAACTTGCACTCTACGGGATAAAAGGTATGGCGGCCTATGCAGAACATGCTGCAAATCTGGGCATGCAGGATGATGAAGTGAATGCATTTATGGCAGAAGGACTTGCTCAACTCATACGCGACGATATTTCTTCAGATGAACTGGTTGCACTCGTATTAAAAACCGGAGATTTTGCGGTAAAGACTATGGCGCTGCTCGATAAAGCCAATACTACCGCCTACGGCAACCCTGAAATTACATCTGTAAATATTGGAGTTCGCCCCAATCCGGGAATTTTAATAAGCGGACACGATTTGCGTGACCTTGAAGATCTTTTAGAGCAAACTAAAGGAACTGGAGTAGATGTATATACTCACAGTGAAATGCTGCCAGCACATTATTACCCAAAATTCAAGCAATACGAAAACTTTGTTGGGAACTATGGCTCATCATGGTGGAAACAAGGTGAGGATTTTGAAAGCTTCAATGGACCCATATTGTTTACAACCAATTGCATTGTACCTCCAAAAGATAATGCCAATTATAAAGATCGCATTTACACAACTGGTGCATCTGGGTTAGCAGGGGCTATTCACATTCCTAATCGTGAGGAAGGCGGACAAAAAGACTTCTCTGCTATAATTGAACATGCTAAAAAATGTCAGGCACCAACCGAAATTGAGACAGGAGAGATTGTGGGTGGCTTTGCACACGCACAAGTATTGGCACTCGCCGATAAAGTAGTGGATGCTGTAAAAAGTGGCGCCATCAAGAAATTTGTGGTAATGGCTGGTTGCGACGGACGTATGAAATCCCGTGAATACTACACAGAATTTGCAGAAAAACTACCTAAGGATTCTGTAATACTAACTGCGGGTTGCGCAAAATATCGCTATAACAAGCTAAATCTGGGAGATATTGGTGGGATTCCACGTGTACTGGACGCAGGTCAGTGTAACGACAGTTATTCACTTGCAGTGATTGCAATGAAACTTCAGGAAGTTTTTGGACTGGAAAACATCAACGAACTTCCAATTGTATATAATATTGCCTGGTACGAACAAAAAGCGGTAACAGTACTGCTGGCATTACTTGCATTAGGAGTTAAGAACATCCATTTAGGCCCCACACTTCCGGCATTCCTCTCACCAAATGTAGCTAACGTATTGGTAGAGAACTTTGGAATCGGAGGGATATCCACTGTTGATGAAGATCTTAAAACGATGATGGTATAAATACAATAGCCGGGCAGAGCAATCTGTCCGGTTTTTTAAAACCCTATTATGATGAAAAGTACAAGATTATCTGATGCAAATCAGAAAGAAAATCCGCATGGATTGGATGTAAAAGCGATGTATAATAATCATGATATACAAATCATGATTGTAACCATTGAAGCCGGACAAAGCATGAAGCCACACACTACGCCCTGTGATGCAATATTCTACATTTTGGAAGGAACTGCTACAATACATATTAGACAGGAAACAGAAAACCAAAAGACCGGCACAATGATAGAAAGCCCTGCAGATATAGAGCATTACATAAGCAATTCATCTGCCGAACGAACAAGAATAATGGTGATAAAAACCGGAAGAAAATAAGTCAGACTGACTTCAGGTCAATTTCGTATCTTTGAAAAAAAGACGAAATGGATATCATTATAAGTGGCACATCGCGTGGTATTGGTTTTGCCACAGCAAAAGCAGCACTTGAGCATGGCCGCCACAGGGTTATTGGCATTAGCCGAACTGATGCCGGAGTTGAAGACCTGCAGGAAATTGCTAAAAAAGCCGGAAAGAATGCTACTTTTCATTATCTTGAAGCCAACCTGGGGGAAGAGAACTATGCTGCAGCCCTGAACAGGCAGCTTGAAGTGATAAGTTTTAGCCCGGAAATTCTCATCAATAATGCCGGCGCACTCATTAAAAAGGATTTTGCAGATTTCAATAAAAGTGATTTTGAGTACATATTCAGAATGAACTTTTGGTCAGCATTTTTTCTCATCCAGAATGTGCTTCCACACCTAAAGGAAGGGTCACACATCGTTAATATCAGTAGTATGGGCGGCTATCAGGGTAGCGCGAAATTTAACGGGCTATCTATGTATGCTGCTGCTAAAGCAGCTATTGCAAACCTGAGTGAAAGTCTGGCCGAAGAATTTAAAGATAAAAAAATCAGTGTAAATGCACTATGCCCGGGTGCAGTTCAGACAGAAATGCTTACCGAAGCCTTTCCCGGATTCAAAGCACCTGTTACACCTGATGAAATGGGTCATTTTATTTTTAACTTTGCACTCGAATCGGGAAAGATCATGAACGGAAAAGTTATTCCGCTTTCCCTGTCAAATCCGTAAAAATGGAACATGTAGATCACGACGGGATTGTTAAGGAAATTAACGGAGAAGAATTAAAAGTATCTATTCTTTCAAAATCGGCATGTGCATCCTGCTCTGTAAAAGGCGTTTGTAATCCCTCTGATGCACAGGAGAAAGTATTTACAATAAAAAGTAAAACTGCAGCCGACTTTTCCGTTGGCGATCGGGTTAATCTTACTGTCTCCGCAGGAAAAGGCATGTTGGCCGTTTTACTAAGTTACATTATTCCGGTAATAATTATTATTGCATTTCTTGCCATAGGTTTATCCTTAGGGTACTCTGAAGGAACCTCAGCCCTTATTGCATTTGGAACAATGGCTCTTTATTATCTAATTCTATATCTGACCAGAAAAAAAGCTGAAAATTCATTCAACTTCAGTATTCGCAAGCTATGAAAATCCATCATAATATCTCGTTAAAAGAATATAATACATTTGGCATTGATGTGAATGCACGTGAGCTGATTGAGGTTTCAGGATTAGAAGACATTGAGAAAATTGCCGGAGAAATCTCAGCGGACGAGAAAGTTCTATTTCTTGGGGAGGGTTCAAATATCTTATTTACCAAGAACTTTGATGGTCTTGCTATTAAATCTACTGACACTAGTGTTGATATTAAAGAAGAGAAGGAGGAATCGGTGCTGATTTCTGCTGGAGCCGGACTCAACTGGGATGCTTTTGTTGAGTATACCTTAAATAATAATTGGTTTGGACTGGAGAACCTGAGCCTGATCCCCGGTGCGATTGGCAGTAGTCCTGTACAGAACATTGGGGCTTATGGAGTTGAAGCCTGTGATTTTATTGAAGAGGTTTTCTATTACGACTTTTCTGAAAAAAAAGCCGGTAGTCTTTTTCGAAAAGACTGTAATTTCGGATATCGAAACTCAATATTCAAGATAAAAAGATCTTTGTTTATATATAAGGTGAATTTCAGACTCACCAAATCACTAAAAATAAATACACAATATGCTGCACTCTCCAAGCATATAAAGAATAAAGGTATCAACAACCCTGACCCGCATCAGGTAAGGCAAGCAGTAATTGAAATCAGAGAAAGTAAATTGCCGGATCACAAAGTTACTGGTAACGCAGGTAGTTTTTTCAAAAACCCCGTTATTCCACGATCTGAGTTTGAAGATTTACAAAAGAAACACCCCGGTATTCCTTATTATGATTCCGGTGATGACCTCATAAAGATTCCTGCCGGATGGCTTATTGAACAGGCAGGTTGGAAAGGGATAATGAAAGGGAATGCAGGTGTTCATAAAGATCAGGCGCTTGTTCTGATAAATGCAGGTGGAGCTAAGGGATCAGAAATTGCAAGTCTGGCAGAGGAAATCAGGTTAGATATAAATAAAAACTTCGGAATAGAACTCTATCCCGAAGTCAATATTTTATAAAAATAATCAGTGATTATTTCTTGGCAAAAAATTCTTTTACGTTTTCGGCTGGCACGATATCTTCCTTGAAAGCATATGCACCGGTTTTTTCCGATTTTACCATTTTGACGACCTTGGTATAACCTTTACCGTCTTCTTTTTTCAACGTAGCAACTACTTTCTTAGCCATAACTCAATTATTTAATTTCTTTGTGAACAGTATATTTCTTCAGAACAGGATTGTATTTTTTCAATTCCATTCTGTCGGGAGTATTCTTCTTATTTTTAGTGGTGATATAACGAGAAGTACCGGGCATTCCACTTTCTTTATGCTCAGTGCACTCCAAAATCACCTGTACTCGTGCGTCTTTTGTTTTCTTGGCCATGACTTCAATTTTAGGGCTGCAAAGATAGAAATTATTTTTTTATCTGCAAAAGTTTCACTTTAATTGTTTTTTATTGATGATATCGACCACAGATAAAATGATAAACTCAAAAAGGCTCGTGTTATTTTAGTGTGTAGAATATACATCTTTATAACATATCTTTAATCTTTCAACGAATATTCATGAAATATCTTTGAATTTACAATATTTATAATATTTGAATCGTTTTATATTTTACACAAACAAAAACAACAGGTATGAGAAACTATTTTTTATTCAGCGTAGTCGCTGCAGCACTGCTATGGGTCATTGCGTGCAGCCCCGAGAAAGAAGCCATCAGGCAAATTGACAAACCTCTTCCCGAGGTATCACTCGGGCAGGAAACATTTATTATTGACACCAGCAAGGATACGTTGTTGGAAATGAAAAGCGGAAGCAGCATCTTTATTCCGGCCAATTCCATTGTTGATGCAGATAATAAACCGGTGGCCGAGGTAAAATTCATGTACGAGGAGTACACCGATGTAGCATCTATGCTCCTTAGCGGTATTCCTATGACTTATGATTCTGCCGGTGAATCTAATATCTTTCAGTCGGCAGGCATGTTTTGGGTAAATGCCACCAAAACCGATGGTGAACAGCTTTTTGTTTCTGATGACAAAGAAATTGAAGTCAATATTGTTTCCGATGTAAGTGATGAAACTGGAGAGTTTAATTTTTATGAATTTGATACTGCAACAGGAAACTGGAACTATTTAACTACTGCTTCAGCAGATGAATATATTCCTGAATCTGAAGAGATCACTGAAGAGACAAATGAAGGATATGTATATACTGGACCAAAAATTGACTTCGTTTTTGAAATGGAATTCACCAATGATTATGCTGATGCAGAAGAGTTCAATAATATGCTGTGGAAATACAGTGGAAATAAAGAATACAAAGATCCGGAAATGGAAAGCTGGATTTTCACTACAAGCTGGACCACTACAGATATAGAAAAGGATCCTGACAATGAAGGTGAATATATCTTAGAACTGTATAATAATGAAACTTCATTTGTTACATCGATTGTACCCGTAAAAGGTCAAAACTACAGTAATGAAGAGTTTAATGAACAGGTTGAAGAACTAGATGAGAATATTGTAAAAATCACAAATGCAAACCTACAAGCCAGAAACGAAGAAAGATTCAAGCGCACTATGGGTTTGAGCGGATTTGGCTATTTCAACTGGGATGCCATTCATAAATTCAGAAAAACAATAAATGCACAGGTTGAATTTATGGCAGAAGGATCAAAAATCACAAACCCAACACGTATATATCAGGTATTTACTGAAATTAACGGAATGGTTGAACATAATCCGGATGGGAAAAACAGTGTAGTACTAACTCCCGACATGGATTATCTGTTCATTGCCATAAACACAGATGGTACAGTACTTCTCTGTGAAGACACATATAATCTATTCAACGAGTTTTCCAATGGCGGCCGTAAATCGGTTGACCTTATATCTACAGGGATTACAATCAGAACTAAAGAAGATTTATCGGAAATAATCGGGTAATACATGAATAAATTAGCGATTTTCATTTTATTGTCGATAATCGCTTTTGTTCAATCACTTGCCCAGAATACCAGTTTATTACCGGTACAGGAAAACAATAAATGGGGATTTATTGATACTACCGGGAAGTTGATTGTACCATTGCAATACGATAATATCCGACCACTGCAAGGCAACCGTTTTTGTCTGATCCGAAACAATGAAAAAGAAGCTGTTTTTGATCTGCAGGCTGGAGTATTTGCAAGTAGCTTTCATCAGCAGGCCTATCCATTATATAAAGATTACATTTCTGTAATCGAAAATGGATTATGCGGTATTGAACTTCGCGATACAACGATTGTTCCGATAAAATATGACTTTATCAGGCTCGACAAATTCATAAACGGATTTGTAGCCAGAAACAACAGGGGAACCACCATATATAAATTGGATGGGAGCAAGGGCGTGTATATTCCGGCAGATTCTGTTAAGAGTTTCAACTCCATGTATGTTGCTGTAAATAATGGTAAGACAGGACTATTCAGTTCTGATGGAGTACAACTAATTCCGTTTGACTATGATTTCACAGAAACATACGACAGAATTCTGTATTTGCGTTCGTATAGTGGTAAAACAGCATGCGTGCATCCTGATGGTATTGTAATTATGGGTAAACCAGACAAGGATATCGTATTTATAAGCAATCCGGAATCTCGCCCCCTCCCCTTTTACTATTACAAAGGTGAGCCCGGGTTATATTCCATTTATAATGATAGTGTACTCACATTTGGAAGGGACAATTACAATATTGAATGGACCAATGGAAGCGGATACCTGCGCATATCAGACAAAACTAAACCATTATACGGCCTTGCCGACAGCACAGGTAAAATCCTTCTCAATGTTGATTATGCCGGATTTAGTTATTTGGTGCCCGGGGTTTTCAGAGTTGGCGGAACTAATCAATACAGAGCTTACAAAATCAATTACGGCTTTCTGGATGACGAAGAATACCAATTAATAAATTCTTTTCCTCTTAGACTCGACAATAGATATTTTCTGCGCTTTCAGAAAAACAATATGTATCAGATTTGGAACGACAGTATTCCGATTTCAGATAAATGGTTTTCCAGAATATCTTTAGCCAACTCGTCATGCTTTCTTGTTGAAAATTCACAGGGGAAGAACCTACTTGACCTGAACGGGAATTTCATTTCAGAGACATGGTTCGATTCTTTTGATGATAATAATCCCATCGGTTATATTCTCGAAAAAAACAAATATTTTGGATTAATCGACAGCACCGGCACCCAACTTTTACCCTATGAATATAACAGCATTGAAATTGACGGTTCAACAGTGAGGGCCTCAAGGGGAAATTATGTAGAGCTGTATAACTACAATAATAAAAGTCTTGTTATCACTGCATATACGAGAAGTATTCCTGTTTTACGTATCAACGGCAACCTAAACAGAACAAGAATGGGCCGTTCCATTAATATTCCAAATTATTCAATGGTTTTTGACAGTACAGCAAATAAATATGGAATCAGAAACTTATCAGCAAATTCATGGGCTGTTCCTCCTCGCTTTGATGCCATTTATACCAGACCTGATACCAGATTAATACTATTAATGAATCGTTGTGACAGCAATAATATTAAAATTGGACCATTAACATTCCGGGCTCCGTTTCAATACGGACTCGCTGATGAGCTCAGAGGAATAGTATTGTTTGAACCAAGATTTTCAATGATCTTTTTTCATGATCTTTTACCTAATAGAGATGAGATGGACAGAAAAATTCATGGATATGGTACCTGGGGCGACTTTGCCAGAGCTATTGATATGGACGGGAACTGGTGCGTTTTATCATTTACCGGAGATTCCTTAACTCCAAATTGTGATTTTATTGATTACCCACGCGCAGGACGATTTAAAACCTGGAATTATGATTCACTATATATTGGAAAAAGAAACGAAGGGTACAGAATTCAGAATGTGAGCAGACTCTACAGGAGTTTTAACAGCTTTGTATTTCCTGCCAATCATTATACTGACAGCATAGTGAAGAATGGAGAAAAGTTTTATTTGCTGGCAACAAATCCAGACTCATTAAAGCTATATAGGTTTTGCGGTGGAAAAACCAAAAGCATGGGAGGGACGCCTTTTGCAAAATATGAGCCCGGCTTCATGAGATACAATTACTATGGTTCTTTCCTTGAAAGAGACTGGAATAACAGGTATAAAAACTCTTCCATTTATAATAAAGATGTCAAGTATAGCTTTATCGATTCAACAGGACACTTGATCAGAGACCTTGAATTCACAAAAGTATCATCATTCAGCGAAGGGCTGGCTTGTGTAAAATATGGTTCAAAATACGGATATATTGATACAAAGGGCAATACTGTTATTCCCTTCATATTTAAGAAAGCCGAAGGATTCAGCGAAGGGTTGGCACCGGCAAAAATTAAAGGAAGATATGGCTATATAAACAGTGATGGAGAATGGGCCATTGAACCCATTTTTTATTCAGCAGGAGAGTTTAGCGAAGGACTGGCACCTGTCAGAATTAAAAGCAATTGGGGATATATTGGCTATGATGGCAATTTTTTGATAGAAGGAAAATTCAAACGCTGCTTTCCTTTTGTTAACGGACTTGCAATGGTGTATATAAAAAAGGGGTATGGCCTTATCAATACATCTGGTGATATTATAGTCAAAGCCAATAAAGATAAAATACTACCGCCTGATGAGAATAATATGAGAATTATTACCAAAGGAAAGAAACAAAGAGTTGTAGACGAAAATGGAAAATTCATTACAAAAAAGCACAGAAAAGTATATCTGGCAGGCGACACATGTTACGGTGGTCAAAAAGGGAAAAAACATATACTGTATAACAGTAACGGAAAAATAATTGGAAAATTTGAGTCGCTGGATCCCCTGAAAATTGGCAGTAACCTGATCCTTACAAATTACAAACTGAAATATTATTACTTCACACTTGAAGGAGATTCTGCACTGGGGCCATACGATATGGCGGGGCCATTCCGCAATAACAAGGCCATTGTTAGCCTGCACAGACAAACATACATAATTAACACCAGTGGCCAGGTTCTTCGAACTCTGACATTGAAAGGAAGAATTAAAGAACCAAGTTTCGATGAAAACATGCTTGCACATATCAAGTCGCGTTCAACATATTATATCATTGATACCAATGGAAGAACCATCTATAAAAGCTCAAGAAGACCTCAGTATTTGAAAAACGGTTATTATATTTTTTACAATAATGGCAGAGAATACTTGTATAATCACACCAATAAAACACACTACTCTCACAGTACATGGAATGATATTAAAGGTTTTAATGATGGATATTGTATTGTGAAAAACAGTCAGCTGTTTGGTTTTACAGATTCAAAAGGCCGTTATTATATGGAACCCAAATACACTTCAATAACAGTAGAAAGACCCGGCATATACAGAGTAACCTATGGCGACCGCTGGGGATATATCAGATACGATGGTACGGTTTTATGGGAGGTGAAAGAATAAACTATCTCGAATTTTTTCTAGCCGGAAAAGCTATTTCAATCCCAACTCTATACACCGGATTTAGATACGGAGTATAAATGGTCTGATTGAAATTATACATCAGCATCATATAATAGCTTACCGTTTCTGATAAAACATCTCTATAAGCAATTCCTCCGAGAATATTTTCGCTGATAATATTTTCCATTTCTCCCGCAGGATGAAAAATATCTGTCTTATAGGTCATAATTTCATATTCTCCCTGCAGATAAATCATTGAAAAAGGATGCACCCTGAAAAACGCGCGTCCTCCCCAGATATTCAGACGTAAAGACGGGTAATAATATTTATTATTATAAAACTGATAAGTACCGCCAATTCCGGCGCTGAGATAATCGTTTATATGATATCCGAATGCGGGAGATACTTCAATATTTGTGAGAGTACCAAAACGCAAACCAAGTGAGCCACCAGTAAAGAAATGGTTCTTAAGCTCTGTACCCTGTGAATGGCCTGCAAAAGATATCAGGAACAAAGAAAATACGACAATAATTTTTCTCATTTCAATACAAATTTATTTGACTTATAAACAATCTCTCCGCAGGTAACATAACATTCAAATACGGTCCCGGGTTCAGCGCTGCTAACATCTATTTTCCACCCGGAAACACCCTCCGCCTCTAGCCCGTTGAAATACCACTGGAATTTTGCATTGGGACACGGCGCTGTTGCAATTAAATATCTTGGTGCACCTGCACTGTCTCTAAACGCTTCATATACATATGTAGTATTTCCCCAAAGCATTTTTATACCAAGAGCCACCTCTGAATTGGTTATATATGATCCACGAACACTATCAACTTCATCGGCGAATTGCAGATATATTTCTGAACCGGGTCCTTTTGCGTAGAACGGCACCAATTGGTTACTGTGATCTGTACTGTAATACTCCATTTCAGGAATATTTCCAAGTCCCTGATTTTTCGGGAGCACAAAATTATTATCTTCGCTACCGGGACCCCACAGATTACCACATTCATGGTCACTGGTGATTATAATCATGGTTTCATCCAATATCCCCTTAACTTCCAGGAAATGAATGACGGCCTCAACAGTTTGATAGAATGATGCGTATTCTTCAATCATTCTCGTCTTATAATTATCGTGATTCGCCCAGTCGATTGCACCGCCTTCAATCATCAGGAAAAAGCCCTCTCTGTCCTGCGAAAGTACTTGTAAAGCCGCAAGGCTCATTTCTTTAAGCGACGGAATGTTTTCATTAATTCTATTATCGCCCGGAATGTATGAGGTATCTGATCTTAGTTGAGAAAGTGTTTTTGCTACCGGAGCCAGCACAAATAATCTGGATGGCACATTTTTTCCTCTTGCTATTTCCTGTACGACCAAACGTGATGAAGAGAAAACCCAGTTTGATCCACCTCCTGAAGCTACAAGTTGATCATCATATGTATGATTGTTTTCCAATAAATAGGTGTACAAACTTTCAGATCCAAACTGATAAAAACATGGAGTATCAACTTCGAGTCCGTCATTATCATGATATGGAGAACCTGCTCCCATAATCACATCAGCCCCTGATGACAAAATCATTTCCCAGGCAAGTGCATCATAGTTGTTTCTCGACATATTATGCACCAAAAATCCTGCGGGTGTTGCATGATTAAACTGCACCGATGTAACCACACCATATGCTTTTCCCCTGCGCCTTGCTATTTCAGACACATTGGTCATTGGTATTCCATTATGACTCGTCCCTACTCTGCCATTCATAGTCTTATAACCGGTTGCCATAGCAGTTGCCGAAGCAGCAGATTCGGTATACCCATCGGTATTATACGAAAAATCGGTCCATGCCAAACGAGTATCATATGATGTAGTGCTGCCATTCTCATTTGATGCAGAATATGTACTCATACCCATTTGTACCGGAAAATCGGCAAAAGGCGCAGTTCCACTGTCACCCATGAGATAATAGTCGGTGGCCAGAACATGATTATATCCACCTCCATCGGAAATAAAGACAATAATATTTTTGGGGGCTTTTTGTGCAAATACAGCACTAACCAATATCGAAAGAAAAACAAAATTTAGTATTCTCATAATTCAGGTTTTGTAATGTGAATGTACAATTTTCTGCTCAAACAGAGATAAATTTATCATTAAATCTTGCCGGGACGCAATGCAATATAATAGGCCATGGTGTAGAAATTGCGCAACCAGGGTATGTTTCTGAACGGAATCAATACTTTTCGCGGCTTATAACCGAATTTAATCTGATACGAAGGATTAACAAGATAATAGGTGTGTTTTGCAATAGAGTATTTTTCCCTGCGAACAATTCTTCTGAACCTTTCAATGGAAATTCCGGTATCACGAACTTCCATAAGGTTTTCAATGCGATCTTTCGGTTCTTTGGCCATTTTCATAAATCCACGATACATAAATCTGGGCAATAAATGAGCATAAATGAATTTCGACATCCATTTCGACCGGCAAACCTGCTGATGACCTCCAAAAGGATTCATCCAGGGCGGGAACGCAAAAAAGATTATTGCATCTTCCTTCAGAAACCGTTTCACAAATGCCATAAATTTTGCCTGATTGGGAATATGCTCAATGACATCACGCAGAAAAATAAGGTCGAATTTGCCGAGTTCATCACCGCAATCGTAAATATCAGAACAAATAAATTTTGTGCGGCTTGCATTTTTATGATCGCTAAAAAAAAGATTGGCATTTTCAATTCGTTTTTTCCCGATATCGACCCCTACAACTTCACAACCCATATCCACCAGCGGTATCAGATTACCACCTTCCCCGCAGCCGATTTCCAATATTCGTGAGTTTTCAGTAATAGAAATGACATCACTGAGGTATGGCATCAGGTATTTTTCAGTAATTACAGCCTGTTCATCAAAGTATTTCTTCCGGTCGGAATGGCGTTCCTGCATAATAGCTTAATTGCGAATACAAAAATACTCAAAATATATCATCCATAACTTGCACATCTCCCCCACTCTTTATACTTTAGCTTTTCAAAATCAAAGCTTATGAAAACACTATTTTTCAGTATATTGCTGCTTGCTGCATCGGTGCTTATGGCACAGACCATTACTCCTGAAGTTTTGCAAAACATACAGCAGAAATACGAAGCATCCAACCCAAATCAGGGTATTATTAATGCACTGCATGCAAATGACATGAATGACCTTACGGTGAATGCCAATAACCAGGATAAGCCCGATCATTATTTCACTTACCGGGTAAAAACCAAAGGAATTACAGATCAGGAAAGCTCAGGCCGCTGCTGGTTATTTGCAAGCTTAAATGTATTTCGTCCGGCAGTAATTGAGAAATACAACCTCAGCGATTTCGAATTTTCGCAGAATTATCTCTTTTTCTACGATCAGCTTGAGAAAGCAAATCTTTTTCTTCAGGGCATCATTGAAACTGCAGATAAACCTCTCGATGATCGCAAAGTAGAATGGCTGCTTAAAAATGCCATTGGCGACGGTGGCGTTTGGGGCGGATTTGTGAATCTGGTTGATAAATACGGTTTGGTACCTGCCGATGTTATGCCGGAAACCAATAGTGCCAATAACACCCGCTACATGAGCAGAACATTACGCACTTTGCTGCGCCAGTATGCACTTGAGCTGCGCGAAGCTTTCGCAGACAAGAAAAAACCTGCCGAACTTCAGGCCATGAAGATTGAAATGCTGGCCAATGTGTATAAAATTCTGGTTTATAATCTTGGCGAGCCACCTGCTTCATTCAAATACAGGTTCATCGATAAAGAAAAGAATGCAGGTGATTACAAAGAATATACTCCGTTAAGTTTCTACAAAGAAGTGCTCGATATCAAAACCGCAGATTACATCATGTTTATGGATGACCCAAGCAGGGAGTACTATAAACTATACGAGATTGAATTCGACCGCAACACCGAAGAAGGCGTAAACTGGAAATACATAAACCTGCCATCGAAAGAGATCAAGCTCATGGCTATTGAAAGTATTAAAGGCAATGAAGCCATGTATTTCAGCTGTGATGTGGGGAAACAATATGGGCGCAGCAGTGGTACACTCGACATGGACAATTACGATTACGAGAGCCTGTACGATATTCCGTTCACAATGGACAAAAAGCAACGTATACAGACCTTCGAAAGTGGAAGTTCTCACGGGATGACCCTGGTTGCTGTTGATCTCGATGATTCTGGAACCCCAACCAAATGGCTGCTCGAAAACTCATGGGGCATGACAGGTTATGAAGGTCACCTTATTATGACTGACGAATGGTTTGACGAATATATGTTTCGCCTTGTAATCAACAAAAAATACGTACCCGAAAAAATTCTAAATATTTTAAAACAAAAAGCCATCATGCTCCCGCCATGGGACCCGATGTTTAAGGAGGACTTATAATGAATTTTGACTTTTTCTTCAGAGAACAAATTTTCAACTTATACGAATCAATTGGATTCAGCCGGGATGTCTGCGGTATTGCCACAGAAATTACAACTTTGGCCATATTGCTGGTCATAGCAGCCATTGGATTTTTTATCACTAAATTCATACTGAAGCAGATCTTTATCCGCATTATTAAAAGAACCAAAAGCAAGTACGATGATGTACTGGTGGACAGTAAATTTTTGAGAAGACTCAGTTATATTGTTCCGATGATCATCATTTACAAGCTCATCAATGTGGCCATGCCGCAATACCCGGGATGGGCATTAATGATTCAGAACATCACCAATATCCTGCTCATTCTATATGTCTTGCTGGCTATTTATGCTTTACTCGACTCATTCCACAATACATATAAGAAAACCGATGCAGCAAAGACCCGCCCAATTAAAGGGTATCTTCAGATTCTGAAAATTCTTGGAGGCTTCGTTGGTGGAATTCTCATCATCGCCATTGTCATTAACGAATCGCCCGGCTATCTTCTGGGAGGTTTGGGTGCTATGACTGCTGTGCTCTTATTGGTATTCAAAGATACGATCTTAGGGTTCGTGGCTTCAGTGCAACTGTCATCCAACGATATTCTTCGTCCAGGCGATTGGATCACCATGGATAAATACAGAGCCGATGGTGATGTGCTTGAGATTAGTCTCAACAGTGTTAAGGTAAAGAACTTCGACAATACTATTGTTTCCATTCCCACCTACTCTCTTATTTCAGATAGTTTCCAAAACTGGCGTGGGATGCAGGAATCAGATGGTCGCCGCATAAAACGTTCTGTTAATGTTGATTTAGACAGCGTTAGATTTCTCGAAAAAGAAGAAGTAGAGAAACTAAAGGAAATTAAAGTACTTAAAGACTATTTGGAGAAAAAGCAACAGGAAATAGACGAGTACAATGAGAAGTTCCCAGAAGCTAAAAAACATATAGTTAATGCAAGAAAACAAACCAATCTTGGTATTTTCAGGGCTTATCTTACCGAATACCTTAAAAATCATCCGGATATACAAACCAAACTAACCCTTATGGTGCGCCAGTTACCTCCGGGAGATAATGGTGTGCCTCTGGAATTGTATTGCTTTACAAAAACCAAAGCGTGGGTTGAATACGAGGGAATTTTAGGCGATATTTTCGACCATGTACTTTCATCAGCAGCATTCTTCGATCTGGTTGTATTCCAGAATCCAAGCGGAAAGGATTTCAGGTCGTTAAAAGCGTAATTAATCATGAAAGTTATAAACAGGGTTTTACTGGTTTATAAAAGCCTGATTCCCTTTATTGCTTTTCTTTCTGTGGCCATTATGTTTCCTGAAAGGGTAGCATTACTGGCAGGTGTAGGCTGGATCAGCGCACTGCTGTTTGTTAC
>PKSX01000092.1 GCA_002869435.1 Marinilabiliales bacterium
GAAGAGTCTGATCCGGCAGGGATTAATAAACTGTCGGGGATAGCAGGAAAATCTACTCCGTTTGTGGCGGAGCCTGTCATCTGGTAATTTACCCAAAAATTTGAGGCAGCCGGATTGGCAAGTGAAAAACACAAAATAGCATCATTACAACCTGCCTCCATAGCAAAGTTTCCGATTACTGTGTCATTGACATATTGTGTACTCGCCGTAATAGTAGGGCTGGAAAATGAATTTGCTTTTAGGAATACACCTGAGTCATAGGATTGATCACCGGCATCAGCAACACCAAGTTTAATGTGATATTGTACGCAGGGAGTTACCACAAGCCAGGCCGTAAGCACAACTGTGAATCCGTCATAAACAATTGTTTGCCCATTAAGGCCTTCGTTATTAACATAGTAGGTGCTATTTGATCCGGAATTCACATTGTCAATAGTTACAGGAAGTCCACCGGGTAAGCGAGCAATATTATAATTAGTATAATTCCCACCACCTGGGTTTGGACCGGAAACAAAGAATCCAAAAACATCATTGAAACTTGAACCAACCCATTCCGGATATTCTTCAGAACCAAATACATAAGCAAAGCTGATGGTATCAGATTCAGGAATAAAATCGAATTCTAATATGGCTGCATCATTAATTGTGTACCCGGGAATGAGTGCCATTAGTTGTGGGTCAGTTGATGCTCCTGAGGTCATTTCACTGCAAAAATTTGAAACAGGACTTCCAATAGGAGTAATACCGTTTACATATCCTGAACTCATGATAAGTCCGGAGTCCAGACCAAGATTTGTTGGTGTGCTTCCTGTAGAGAAGATTCCAATAGCATTTGCATCTCCTGAATATGTTACATTGGAATAGGTTACCCCAGATCCCACCAATGCGTCGACATATTGGTTTGGTGTCAACCCCGATGTAACAGTAAGCTGACTATATGATGTCAGCGTTACAATTAAAAGTAGAAAAGAAAATATAAACTTCATTACACAAAACTTAATTGTTGATTAAAATGGTAAGTGACCCGTGGTACTCTTCAGCAGGATGCTCGATTCCATCACTGCGTCTGAGGATATAGTAGTATGTACCCTCTGACAACTCAACAGGACTCCAGTCATTGGCATAACTGCTGTTTTCATAAACAATCGCTCCCCAGCGGTTGTATACGACAAGTTCTGAATTTGGATACATCTCAAGATTGGGAAATACCAGAAAGTCATTGCGCCCATCTCCGTTGGGTGTAACAACATTTGTAGTTAGAATGTCACATTCATTATAAATAGTTATGGACTTAACTGCAGACTCATTGCCACATGAGTCTTCAATAGAAACAGTGTAAATAGTAGGGACAGATGGAGATACAGTAACCTGCTGACTATTGCCAAGTCCGTTATCCCAAATAAAATCAAATGGCCCGTATCCTCCGGTGAAATCAACAGACAATAATGAAAACTCACCATCTTCTGCACAGATTAGTGTATCGCCGCTAAGTGTGATTTCCATTGGGTCAACATTAGTAATATAGATTGTAGCACTTAGTGTATCGCTAAGACAGCTTATAACTTGAGGAATTGACAGCTTAATGGTTTCTGTAGTTTCAGAAAGTACATCGTTTACAGGATTTATGTACAAATATGCAGTGTCTTCTCCGGCACCGAAAGTGATGCTGTCGGCAATTGGATTGCCTATAAGATCTGTGTAATCAATTCCGTTAATGGCTGTACCTTCGATTAAATAATGAATGGTATATGACTGAGCCACATCTCCGCCCCTAGTGAATATATATGTTGCTGCCCCACAGCCTTCCACCATAGTGGAATCAAATGTAGACCCAACAGCAGAAATATCGACTGCCGGTGAACTAAAGCTCTTTGCCTGAAGAAATACACCACTATCAAAGGCTCCGTCCATAACGTCGGCAATTGCAATCTTAATGTGATATGTTTCGCATGCGGTTACAAGTGCAGATGCTTCAAGTACAGTTGTAAAACCATCGTATTCAATAGTTGTTCCTCCGGTATTATCAACATAAAGAGATGAATATGCAAGACTGGTACAACCTCCAACTGTTCCAAAGCTTCCTGTAACGCCCGGGTTAATTGAATTAATGGCTACAGGAATTGTAGTGCCCGGAATTTTGGCAATATTTTCATTTACATAGTTTCCTCCGGCAGGATTGGGGCCACTTAAGAAGAATGCAAAAACATCATTAAACTCAGAGCAAACATACTCGGGATACTCTTCACTACCAAATACATAGAAGAATCTTACAGTATCAGCAGAAGGAATAAAATCGAATTCCAACACCGCAGCATCATATGTTGTATTTCCTACAAGACTTGCAAGATCGTTGTCACCGGAAGTTCCTCCACCCAGACTTTCGCTGGTTGAACTATTTGGGCCGATTGCGACGTTTATATCTCCTGTTGCCAGAATAATGCCATCTGAAATACCAATATTTGATGTTCCTGTAAAAGTACCCCTCTGATCAGCACCACCAGAAAAAGTAACATTGGAGACAGAAATACCGGCCCCAAGCAATACATCCTGAACCAGTTGAGTGGGTGTAAGAGTATTGTCAACAGTAATTTGTGCTTTCAGTTGAAAATGAGAAAAGGAAAGAAGAATAGTCAAAGTGAAAAACAGCGGCTTGAAATTCATTGATTTGTAGTGTTTTTGTATTGGTTAGACAAAAGTACAAATTAAAAGTAAAAATTCACGCATTGTTAACGTCCGTTTAAACTATAATTCAGACACTTTTTGAATAAAATGGTTGCCTGATAGTATAAAATTGGCCGAAACACAGTCTTTGGTGAATAATTCTATGAGATTGAATGATTTTTACTATTTTTAATGACTTTTTCTTAAAGAAACATATAAAAGACAAAAAAACAGACATATGAGTGACATTAAAAAGTACATCGAGGAAAACAAAGATCGTTTTCTGAATGAATTGTTTGACCTTATTCGCATTCCGAGTATAAGCTCCATTAGTGATCATAAAGAAGATATGGTGCGTGCTGCCGAGTATTGGAAGAAGACTATTCTTGCTGCCGGTGCTGATTATGCAGAGGTTTCACCCACAAAGGGAAATCCAATTGTATATGGCGAGAAGATTATTGACCCGTCATTGCCAACAGTAATTGTGTATGCGCATTATGATGTAATGCCCGTAGATCCGTTAGACTTGTGGAAACAAGATGATCCGTTTGAACCGGTAATTAAAGATGGAAAAATTTGGGCCCGCGGTGCTGACGATGACAAGGGACAGGGCTTTATGCATGCAAAAGCATTTGAGTACCTGGTGAAAACCAACCAGTTAAAATGCAATGTGAAATTCATGATTGAAGGAGAAGAAGAGATTGGTTCTCCAAATATGGGTGAATGGTGTGAGCAAAACAAAGATCGCCTTAAAGGAGATGTAATTTTGGTTTCAGACACCGGAATGATTGCAGCCGATGTTCCAAGTATTACCGTAGGTCTTCGTGGTCTTACTTACCTTCAGGTGGAAGTAACCGGGCCTAATCGTGATCTTCATTCAGGCCTTTTCGGTGGTGCAGTTGCCAATCCCATCAATATTCTCAGCAATATGATTTCGTCTTTGATTGATGAAAACGGTCGCATTACTGTTCCCGGATTCTATGATGATGTTTTGGAATCTTCAGCAGAAGAAAGAGAAGCATTAAACAAGGCTCCATTCAGCGAAGATGATTATAAAAAGGCAATTAATGTTGAGGCTCTCCACGGGGAAGCAGGTTATACAACTATCGAAAGAACCGGAATTCGTCCA
>PKSX01000028.1 GCA_002869435.1 Marinilabiliales bacterium
AACTCTTTCTTGTTTCCTGAGGCACACCCTCGAATGCCATTTTGCAACGCTCTTCAATGGTTTCAAGCGCAGTCTCCATATCCTCTTCCGGCCCCCAAACAATAATCTGAGCATCTTCTGGTCCCGCGTTGAGCATAGGAGCTATTATTTCAAGATCCAGATCGGTAATCACCGGATCAAACTGCTCAGTGTGCAACATATTTGGTTTTTCCAAACAGGCTACAACTTTAAGTCGGTCACTTATCTCATCGGCAAACATTTTTGTGGGCTGTGTAAAATGGCTCATTATGCCTTTAAAACCGGGCAAGTTTACTGCAACCAGCTTTTCCCCACTGTCCTTTGCCACTTTTAATGGTTCGTAGGTAATCTCGAACATGTCGAAATCAAGAAAACCGTAGCTCATTTCCCATGCATTATAATCGTGGAATTTGGCCTGGAGTTTTTCTCTGATTTTAAGCAATGCCCACTGACGGAAACATTCCACATGAGTAAGCTCAGGTATCCACTTGGTATGCGCCACTCCTTTAATCTCAACACGAGTGCCACCACGGCAGCTTACATTCACATCCTGACGCCCGGCGCCCATACCCACACGAACTTTGCCGGTACTGCGGTTCAGAAAGCGAATATAATCACACGCCTCCATCACTTCATCGGGATTCACCATGTCAGGATATGTTACGGTTTCTATCAGTGGCATTCCCAGACGGTCAGTTTTGTATACACGAGTATGACGAATATCGCTGATCTCGCGACAACTGTCTTCTTCAATGCTCAACTGAATTAAACGCACCTTTTTATTCTTCAGCGGAATTTCACCTTCAACTCCTATAATTGCTGTTCTCTGAAAACCGGTCGGGATACTGCCATCGAGATATTGCTTACGTGTAATGTGAACTTCACCAACAATATTAAGCTTCGACAGGAGACTGATTTCAATAGAAATACCAAGAGCTTCACGATTAATAGGGAAAGGAGGAGTGTCATCAACTTCATATGTGCAAGTTGTTTGGTGCTTCAGGCGATAAACAATCTCCTTGCGCGTCTTAAACTCCATAAGTGCCGTTCCATCATACTCTCCAAGCTCACTCAGGGTCGGGCGCATATGCCTGATTACTTCAGCATCATAATCATCGCTGTCGTTATATAAACCGGCAGGACAATTGCAAAACAATTTTTTCTTTGTGAGTAGCTGCTGATGCACTTCAAGCCCTGACATGAATCCTATACTATCATAGGTCTTCTGCGTAGCTTCCTTTCGGGGCACATATGAAACCTCTTTTTTAGTCTTTTCGTAATTCGCTCTCGGATCAAAGTGGTTTTCCATTTTCTGATAATTATACATTGCGACCTGTAAGTTTTTCGCATTTTGCCATCCCCATTTAAATGAATCAGGGAATAACATGTGATTTATTCTCCAAAAGTATAATAAATCATCAAATTATAATAAACTTGGTGTAAAAATTGTTTCATTCTACAGAATTCATAATTTTACAGTACAGAAAAAGATGATCATGCGAACAGGATTATGTTTTATTATTCTTCTCATTGGCCTAGGTACTTTTGCCCAGCCCGGCCCGGGATTTACGCTTAAAGGCGAAATTGACAATTTTCAACGACCTGAGACTTTCTATCTGCTTACCGTTCGTGGCTCAGGAATGGAAGTTGTTGACAGTATGCACAGTGAAAACGGTCGTTTTCTGTTTATTTCTGACACAATACTACCAACAGGTGAATATGTGATTTTCTGGGGAGATGATAATCTACTTCCGACTATTATTGCCGGTGAAAAATATATTGAAATACATGCAGATGAATTAGAGCCTTCATTAACTCCGGTATCTGTTGCTTCTGTTGAAAATGAAATTTACTTTCTTTTTAAATCAATAGAGTACAAGATAGACAGCCTGATTTATCTTGGAGATTACTATTACTCAAAAAGCATGTTTGATGAACTTATTGTCATTCAGGAAGAGTTGAGTATGCTGGAAGAAAAGGCCTTGCAATCTGCAGATTCGATTTCAAAAATACATCCGGAATCATTTGCCTTAAAAATATTCAGAGCTTCTATCCCTCCTGATTTCTATGTGTATCAGAAGGAGAATCCCGACCATGGTTATGAAACTGAATCTGATTTTCTCAGACGCCATTATTTTGATAATATTGACAAGAATGACAGCAATCTCGTTCGAACTAAAGTACTATACGACGCCTGTTCTTTTTACATCAGAAACCTTACCGAAGAAAAATCGACTGAGGGGTATATAAAATCATCGAATTTTATTATTTCAAGTTTTGCAGCCAACGATGCTCAGTTTAATTATGTAGTTGAATTACTGCTTAATACTTTTGAAGCTGCTGACATGGGAGATGTTTATATTTACCTTTTCGACACTTATATGGAAACTTGTCACGATGGCATTCCCGGCGAAGAGGAAAGAAAAGCATTGGCTTTCAAAAACCTGAAAAAAGGCAACCCGGCTCCTGAACTGATAGCGGCCGACCGCGATGGCAAAATGCACTCACTTAGTGATTACAAAGACAAAGTCGTTATTCTCGTTTTCTGGGCAAGCACCTGTCCTCATTGCGAAGAAATACTTCCCTATGTTGTTGCTTATGTAGGTGAACTTAATAATCCGGATGTGATTCTAATGAGCTTCTCAATCGATACTGATGAAGACCAGTGGATAAATGGCATATTACGCAACGAAATGCCTGAACCGGCCATCAGCGACCTGAAAGGATTCGACGGAGAAAATGCATTGAACTGGCACCTCTGGGCAACTCCTACCTTTTTTGTCATTGACCGCGACGGACTCATCTATAGTAAGCCTATGACTTTGAGCCAGCTTGAGAAAGCTGTTGGGGAATTGTTGTAAATAACTTTCCAAAATCAAGATTAAATCCCCGGGGGCCCAGCAATCTGAGGCAAATAATTCCAAAAAAACCTCTATCTTTATATGAAATTAGAGGATATGAAGTACGAGGCAGGCATTCAACAGGAAAGAGCAGAAAAAAGAAGCCGGATCATTGAGTATTTGCATAAAGTCCAGGATCAAAATCCACAGCAATATCTTACGGAAGACAAATTAAAGGCATGCGCAGAAGAATTCAACCTTACCATGGCTGAAGTATACGGTATTGCCGGGTATTATTCCATGTTCAGCCTGAAACCACGGGGCAAATACATTATCAGGCTGTGCAAATCTTCTGTTTGCCATATGATGGGAGCTGAAAGCATTGGTGATAAGCTTGAAGATCTTTGTAATACTATATTTGGTGAAACTTCGCAAGATGAATTGTTTACATTAGAATTTGCCGAATGCCTTGGTCACTGTGAGAAAGCTCCTTCCATGATGATAAACAAGGAAGTGCACGGACATCTCACTGTCGAAAAAATAGAAGAAATCATTGAAAACCTGAAAAAGTAACGACAATGATCGCAGAAAAGAGAATCAGCCTGGCCCGTATTGATAAAATTAAACCCGATAGTATTGATGAAGCACTTAAAGCCGGAGCATACGGAGGGCTGAAGATAGCACTGGGCATGAACCCTGAAGACATGCTGGAACAATTCGAGAAATCTGGGCTTCGAGGTCGTGGCGGTGCAGGTTTTCCAACAGGGTTGAAGCAAAAATTTACACGAAATTCATGCGATGCTTGCATGAAATACATTATTTGTAATGCAGATGAAGGGGAGCCCGGTACTTTTAAAGACCGCATCATTATGGAACGCGACCCTCATATCTTGATTGAGG
>PKSX01000254.1 GCA_002869435.1 Marinilabiliales bacterium
ATCCTGTTGTATTACTACGAAGAGCGTTATTCCCAACGGCGACATTGTTATATCCGGTTGTATTGTCAAGAAGAGTATAAGCTCCAATAGCAGTATTATTATTTCCTGTAGTATTTGAGCTAAGTGCACTTGACCCATTGGCGGTATTAGAAACTCCCGTAGTATTTGAGTAGAGTGCATTACTTCCACCGGCAGTGTTATCATACCCAGTAGTGTTGGCGTATAAGGTTTTTGATCCAACTGCTGTATTGCGAGTTGCATGCCATGACAAAGTAACCCCTGTCCCATTATTATACAAAGCAGAGTCTCCAATAGCTACGAGGTTGGAGCGGGTGGTGTTATTATAGAGACTGTTTGTTCCTATTGCCACATTTGAATAGCCAGTAGTATTGAATCTCATAGAAAGGTATCCAAATGTAGTATTGTTTGTTCCAGTAGTATTGGAATATAGAGATAAAACCCCAAGGGCAGAATTATAATGACATGAAGTATTAGAAGCCATGCTTGCAAATCCAATTGCTGTATTATTGTGGCCATCATCATTTAACCCTAGTGCCACAAAACCAAATGCAGAATTAGATACACCAGTAGTATTTGAATAAAGTGTAGAATACCCATTTGCAGTATTGCTATTCCCTGATGTATTAGAATATAAGGACTCAAATCCACTAGCCGTATTAAAAAAACCTGTTGTGTTTGAAAACATTGCTTTTGACCCTAGAGCAGTATTTCGTGATGCTTGAGTTGTACCAGTTGCCCCCGTTCCATTATTATACAAAGCAGAGTCTCCAATGGCTACGAGGTTGGAGCGGGTGGTGTTTTTATTGAGACTGTGTGTTCCAACTGCTGTATTTGAGTAGCCAGAAGTATTTGATAGAAGAGACCAATAGCCACATGCTGTGTTATTTGATCCTGTTGTGTTTGAAGGGAGGGAATAACTGCCGATAGCAGCGTTATATTTACCAGTAGTATTTGACATTAGGGATGAACCTCCGTTGGCTGTATTAAAGATGCCAGTCGTATTATTAGAAAGAGCAAAATTCCCAATGGCTGTGTTTTCAAAACCGGAAGTATTCGCTTTTCCGGCTCTATATCCAATTAGAGTATTGTAATTGCTGATTAAATCGTCATTCAACCCTGCTTCAAAACCAATGAATACAGACATTCCTGTGTTTTTAGCTTCCAGTCGGCTGCCAATCATCACCCATTTCTCAGTTCCTCCTACATCAAAACGAATAATATCTTCATCTGTACTTTCTTCCACCTGTATTTTAGTGTCGTTATCTGCATCAGCCAGTATTGTAGCAACGGACAGTTTTACAAATCCACCGTCAGTCAGATAAATGGTGTCGTTGCTTATACTGAGCACTTGTAACTCATTGGTTACAGAGCCATCCACTTCAGAAGTAAGGTATCCGGCATCATTGGTAAAAGTGCTTACGTTTGGAGGGGTTCCTGTAAGACTACTCCAGTCGCCGTCAAAACCTGCAGGCAGTTTTGCATAGCCGCCATCGCTTAAATATATGGTGTCATTGCTAATGCTAAGCACCTGCAATTCATTTGAGTTGTCACCATCCACTTCAGAAATAAGATAACCAGCATCGTTGGTAAATGCACTCACATTAGTGGGTGTTCCTGTAAGGCTACTGTATTGTCCGTCAAAATCATCGGTAACATCAATATCCCAGTTTGTAAAGTCAGGGCGGTTGTTGAGCGAATTGTAATCTCCGTCAAAACTTACCGGCAGTTTAGCAAAACCTCCATCACTAAGATAAATCGTGTCGTTACTAATGCTGAGTACTTGTAACTCATTGGTTACAGAGCCATCCACTTCAGAAGTAAGGTATCCGGCATCATTGGTAAACGTACTTACGTTTGGAGGGGTTCCTGTAAGGCTTCCCCAATCGCCATCAAAACTTGCGGGTAGTTTAGCATAGCCGCCATCGCTAAGATAAATGGTATCATTACTAATGCTTAGCACCTGTAATTCGTTGGTTGTTGACCCGTCCAATTCTACGTCAAGTTTATTATTCCAATAGGCGGTATCAGTACCGGTAATTCCTGCTGCTATAGAAGCATTGAATACCGGATCTGTTTCATTAATTCCTCCTGAAACACTATCAGCAGTTGTTGCATGCAGTGCATAAGGCACGCTAAGAAGCTGCGTTGTACCACTAATGGTATAAGTAGAACCACCATTCAGGTCGGTTTCTGCTTTCAGAAAGTACGGACCATTTGCCCAGTCGATAGTAGAAAGATTTCCGGAAACAAGGGCTCCGTCACCAATTTCAAGGCTCACTAACCCGTTAATATTTGTTGTTGGGAAATGACGTTCCACAAATACGGGCGTACCACTTGAACTGCCTTGTAAAATACTGATTTGTATTCCAACATTTGTATTGGAAACCAATTGGTCAGATGCGTTTCGTATTACAGCCTGATATGATATTTTCTCAGGGCTTTGTGCAAAAATACTTAATGAAAATAGCACAATAGTAACAAAAGTGAGTACGGCTTTAACACACGTGATTTTCATAATGGATTTGGTTTTTAGATGATGAATAAACAAAATATGCAGATAAGTTGCAAAATTATTCTATTAATTCAACCACATGGGGTTGTAACAAAATATTAACAAAAACAATAAAAGCAAGGATTGTTGATATTGTTTTGCTTTCGCTATTTTGTTACTATTCAGCCGTATATACCCAGCTGTACACATCTAAAAACCCTAAGTAACTATGTAAATCGGCATCTCAAATTAAAAATGCCACCCAAATCTTCCAAAAATCATTGTGAATCTATTTGTTCCATTTGAGGGCGCAAATTCCCTGAAATGATAAGCCATGAGCATGAAATCTACATTTTGTGAAACGCTTACCGTAATTCCGGGGCCGGCAAAGAAGGAGCTTATTCCCGGGTAATACATAACGCCCAATTGTGCATTAATAAGCGGACTCAGCGGACGCATGGTATTAAAGAAATACGACCATCGGCTTATAGACAGGTTTTTTGCCGAAAGATTCATATTGTAGAAACTGCTGATATTAAAGTTTCCGTTTGTGAGGCCTTCCTGATTGTATAAAGCCTCTACCTGGAACATGGTGCCGTTTCCCAGCATATAATCATAACCAAGCGAGGCCAGAAAAACTCCGCTGGTATCTCCAAAATTGTCTTTTGGGTGGAAATAATTTGCTTCACCACGCAGTGAGCCCATGAGTACATTTCCTGTAAACCCCAGTCCGAAAGTAAGGTCATTGCTTTTGTAGATACCGCTGCTCAATTGAATATCGAATTGCTTTTTATTGAACAGCCATAATGCAGCTGCGGTAAGTCTTTGCGCACTATCCATGGCTGCAGCTACTTCCAGCCTGCCGGTATTACCGGTGAAATACTGAACACGCACAGCATCTGCACCGGGTTTTTCTTCATAATCAAAGTCGAACCAGCTATAGGAATTGAAAAGATCATTCGGATTCCAAACAAAGGTTTGCCCCCAGTTTATGCGCTGGCGCCCGGCAGTGAATTCCCATTTTTTGTATCTGTAGTTCACAAAAGCGCGGTCAATCTGACTTAGAATAAAAAAAGAGGGTTTGTCAGCTATCAAAAAGGAGGCATCTACCAAACCGGTATCAATGGCCATCATATCTGCATAAAACGGGTTAAACGTAACGCTCTCTCCATAAAAGATTCGGTTACGAACATGCAACTCAGCTGACAG
>PKSX01000005.1 GCA_002869435.1 Marinilabiliales bacterium
AAAGAAAACTTTGATGAAGCACCATTCGGATATCACATTACAGAAGAAAACGGTTTCAAAGCCATTTTGAACAAGTCTGAATCAGGAATAAGCAAGCTTATTTCAACGCATGAGGGATATGTATTTGAGCAAAATGAAATTCTAGTCAAGCTGCACAAGAATTTCAAGATTGATTCGCTGCAAGTTCCTGAAGGATTTTATGGTGAAGTCTACTTATTGGAAGCTGTAGAGATGATGGTCATTCAAAATATCGACAATCAAATTATTTAACGGTAATGCACAAAAAAAGCAGGTTATTTTCACAACCTGCTTCTGAAGAATTTATAAGATTAAAGATTTACTTTTTTCTGCGTTACATTATCATCAGACTCAATAACAACAGTATATATACCAGACTGCATATTTGACAAATCAATCTTCATTTCTGTATTTGAAATTTCATCAGAATAAACCATCTGCCCAATGGTATTATATATTCTTACTACACCATCAATTTGCTCACTGAGCTTAATTGTCACGATCTTATCAAATGAAAATATTTCTGCATCTGAAAGCACAGAATCTTCAACACCAGTACCGATACCCTGCCCGGCAAGCAATGGTGTATCTGCTGATGCATTATAAGCCCAATCCTTGAGAAGCATATATGGAATTCCTGATGGAATATTTACGCGGGCCCAGCCATAGTGAAGTGTTCCACCAATATAGAATTTCAAACCAATATAGTGATCATTTCCATCAACGAAACCTCCATAAGTGTAACCTGCATAGTTAAAACCCAATTCAGCCATTCCACCAAGCCAGTTTGTTCCTCCACCAATAAAATCATAATTATTAAGAGCTGATGCCCATTGATATGCACTTGTCGCACTGGCAATCATCACCATATTACCATTCAATGGATCAATTACTGCTCGCTTATAATATATAGAGGTTGATGAAAACTCAAACATTCGCAGCATATAATCATCTGTGGCATCTTCATCTAAATCAATAAGTAATACATCATTGGCACTAAGTGCATGATCAGGACTGACATCATGATAAACAACCTGACCATTTGCAATTGACAAAGTAGCTGCTGCCACTGCCCCATAAGCTGCAAGCTTTTTTGAAAAATCATCTTTTTTCATACGCAAATTTTCTAAAATTTGTTAAAACTACTCATAAACATAGGATTTTCAAAGCCAAACAGTGTTAATTTAATGTTAACAGTGTTAATCTTCTTAATTCATATTGTGACATAAACTCCTTTCAATCGCATTAACCATATTAGAAACATTCAGCTGGTAATCAAGAAACTGATTAATTTCTGAGGAAGAGCCCAATGTATTATCTATAACACTTGAATACATTACATGAATTAGATCAATATTTGTTTGTGACTCTAACCATTCATTAGCCATATTAAGTTCTTTTCTGAAGCTTTCAGCCAAACCCATTGGATACACATCCGGATCTCTTTTAAGCGCAATTTGCTGAGAGCGCAAGATTTCTCTCATATCTCTCTGCATAATTATAATCCTATATTTATATGTTTTTGGTAAAAACTTCAATAAACCGGCAGGAACTTTGAGCACCTTGCCTTCGGCCAGATTGAGCCATGATTTATTTCGGGGAAGCGATTTCACTTTCTCATATTCATAGTTGCTTCCTGGATTATCAGTATCAGAGTTTTCAATATCATGCAGTGTTTCAAGACCACCGGCCTCAAGCATTTGCATCATCAGTGAAGTTCCGGAATGGGGTAAACCCGATACAACAGTTATGGTTCCCTTTTTATGTTTTTCTATGAATTGTTCATGTGTAACCCGTTTCGCATCATCAATAATGAATTTTGAATAAATCTCAACCAGTCTTGATCTGGCATTCATATGATATTCATTCATAGTTAGAAGAAGTTCGAAAGCATCAACACTTTTATCATACATTCCCAGATGATACAATGCTTCCCCCAGAATATAATGTGCTTTTGGCTGGTGAAAGACAATTCCTATTGAGCTCAGTGCATGGTCTGCAGCATCACGATATTTGCCATTGAATAAACAATTTCTCGCTAAACCGTAAAATGCAAAACTATTATAAGGGTCAAATCTCAAAACTTTTTCGAAGCATCTCGTGGAATCATTAATTTTTCCAAGATTATAAAATAACTTACCCCCTTCTTTTTGCAAACTAATGGAATTAGGTCTATGCTCAAGCAATTCTCTCAACCTGGCTTCTGCTTTCAGGAACTTATTCTCACATAAAAGCACACGTGCATCAAGTAAATCAATATTAACAAATCTTTTATTCGCATTATCATCAGAGAGATTTCCTAATTCAGACAAACACTTTCGTGCTTCTCTGGCATCACCCTTTGCTATATACACCTGAATCAAATCAGAGATAAATCTTACATCATTTGAGTCTTGTTCGTATAGTTTCAGTAATACATCAAGAGCTTCATCAGTTTTTCTTCTACTCATTAATACCCTTGATAGATTGTATTGGTTTTCCTTGTATGCATTCTCCCTTGCAGCTTTCTGGTTTTCTCCAGGGTCTTCTATATATCCAAGATCAATAAGCTGTTGTAGAGTTTCGATTGAAGCTTCCACATCTTCCTTCATCAAATCATCATGCTCGCCAAAATCCCCTTCCATTTTATCCCAGCTTTCTATGAAATTAACTTCTGGTAACTCTGAAAACACATCCAAGACTCTTCCATCCATATCTAACCCCACTGGGAGATTAAGAGCAGCAAGAATTGTAGGACAAACATCTATTAGTGAAGCCCCATAAATACGCTCATCCTTTTTAATTCCAGGTCCGTAAAAACAGAGAATGCCAAGAGGATTATGTTCCATAGCCGGAGCTGCTGCAAGCTTAGGAAGCGTTCTTGGTCTCAAAGCACCACTATGAAAACCATGATCTGATACTAAAACTATTAATGTATCATCATCCACCATATTAAGATATGTCTCCAGCATCATATCATGGAAAATATACGCACCATTTACAACATCTTTAAATAAATGAAACAAATCATCAGGAATATGTTTCAACTGAGGTGGATGAAACTTCATAAAACCATGGCAAAAATGATCAATTCCATCAAAATACACTGCTGTAAAATCCCATTCACTGTTGTCCATCATATAAGTTGCAGTAGAGTGGATAGTAGCAGTATCTGCAATTATTTTTGTCAATGTTTCAAGAGCAGGGGTCTCCTTTTGGTCTACTTTTGCAGCATTAGGAATAAAAGGCAAAATATGCTGATCTGTCAATTCAGCCGGATGCACCCTGATTGGAGCAATTTCCTTTGCTAACGCCTCAGGATGCACAGATCCCGGAACGACAGACCATTTTCTCCCCGGAGTAAGCTTTGCTCTTTGATAGAAATTGCTAATCATTGCTCCCCTTATCGGCTCAACCGGATGACTTGGCCACCATCCGATGACATTTGAAGTATATCCCTGATTATGTAATATATTCCATATAGCCCTGGTTGTTCTACTGGTACTGTTTACACTTCTTATACTTCCGGTTTTTGCATCAGGTTCTGAAAACCCAAGTATTCCATGTTTATCAGCAAATTTTCCTGTTGCTATTGATGTCCATAACATAGGAGAAAGGGGAGGATCCAGAGTGGCAATATTTCCAATAATACCACCCTCAATAATTTTTTTCATCGCCGGCATTTTACCTGCATCCACCAAAGGCATTATA
>PKSX01000095.1 GCA_002869435.1 Marinilabiliales bacterium
GCTCCGGCAAAAAGCAATCCGCCACGATATAAGGGATTATCTGAACGTTTATACACCTGCTGTTTATCATTGATAAAACCCATATTATCATTGCGCTCTTTTTCAGGATCGGGATAGAAAAAGCCATGGGTGGCAATGTGCAGTATGGATGGAGACTCATCGCCCTACAAGCTTTTCAATTCTTCTTCGGTGGCTGTGTTTCCGGTGCTGATTAAAACATCTATTTCAGTATTGGCTGCCGTTTTTTCAATTTGCTCTACTTCGGTAAGTGTTCCGGGCAGATAATTCCAACCATCTCCTCCACGGTCAAGGTCGGAAGGCAGATTGTAGGAGTACAATTCATCACCCTCATAATCGGGCAAAGCCAATTTCTCATCATAATTGATGCCACCAAATAAATGAATGGAGGTCAAATCTGTATTTTCATCATTCTTAACCAATACCGCAGTGCTGGAGACCCTGTTCAGATTGTATTTATCGGAAAGACAGGTTGTGCTATCCACCTGTATGGCTGCAAAAGCAATCTGATGCAATGTACCCGAGGGCGCAAAATACACATTTGATCCTTCCGGAATCAGGTTTTCTATAGGTTTCCAGACAAGCTCATACAGACGTTGGCTATAGTTGATATAGTTATCTTCTCCGGTGAGTTCCCCACCCCGATAGAGCATTTCGGCCATATACTTCCCATCATCAGAAGTCTCAAAAAGACTGTCCAGTTGACGCTGTTCGAACAGCGGAACCAGGAATGGTCCACCATCATGCTTCAATACAATAGCCTCATACATTACAGAATCAACCCAATCATAATCATTTCGGTACTGGAAATGGGCAAACTCGATAGCTACATCGCCAGGATTTAATTGCGACTGAACATTTTCCCAGCCTACATCACTATTAGTAGTACTCAACCCACCGGATTCTGTATTGATTTTCCGCTCTAGCAGATCCGCCTCTGATTCCAGATCCGTAATATCGGGTCTTCGTTGATCGACCGGCATGGCATATTCCTGCGCAATGGTGTTTTTGAGTACAAGCCACTGATCAAACAAAGCCAGTAATTCATCATTGTCGTTCTGTAAAACCCTGTCCCGCATTTGAATTCCGGATTGCAAAACCATTCCTTTTAATGCCAGTTGAATATCATATGCATATCCCGGAATGGAATCAGACACATCCGGATGATTGATAAAAAAGCTCTGATATGCATCAAAATTGAACGACAAGGTGGTCAGAAAATCTGTTTTACCTTGCTCCGACAGAAAACTGAAGTTATGGTTGATATTGAAGAAGTCGACAGTAATGGCTTCGAGATGAAAGCCTAACGCAAGCTTATAATGTCCGGTTTTTTCAAATAATCCGGCAAGGTTATTCAAAGCAATACCAAAATGCGTATGCTTCGTACCCAGAGTTTCTGCAAAGACATCAATTGCACGTGAATAATAATTCTGCGCCTTATCATAATCACCCATGGCCTCATGCAAACTACCCATATTTTGAAGTCTCTGGGCAAAAATCGGGTGTTCCTTTCCAAGAGAATTTTCAGTATTTACAAAGGCCTCCTGTAAATAAACCAGAGCTGAGTCGTATTCTTCAATGCTCTGAAACAGAAGAGCCAGATTATTTGCTGTAACTCCATATAATGGATGCGACTTCCCAATACTTTGAAGTGCATTATCAAACGACTCTCTGTAATAAAACAATGCTTCATCAAACTGCCCTATGCTTTCGTAGGCTGCAGCCAGATTATTGACATAAGTACCGTATAGGTAATACGATTTTCCATGATTGATCTCAGCAATTTCAGCTGCTTTCTGAAAAAGAGGAATAGCCTCATCTGTCCTACCCATTGCCTGAAATAAACCGGCCAAATTATTGAGGCGTACAGCATACTCTGAATGCTCTTTCCCCAGTGATTTTTCGGTATTGGAAAGTGCTTTTTCATATAAAGGCAAGGCTTTATCAAACTGTCCCATTTTTTTATAGCAAAGCCCCAGATTATTCATAAAAGTGCCATAGTCTGGATGTGTTGCACCCAAAACCTCCTCTGCAATTTCCATGACCTGCAAATAGAACACAAGGGCTTTATCATAGAGCCCCAATTTGACATAGATTCCGGCCAGATTATCGAGAGAGATCACATAATCCTGATTATTTTTCCCAAAATATTCTTCAACATTTTCAACAGACAGGGCATAATATTTCAAGGCTTCATTGTACAAACCCTTTTCCTCGTAAAATGCTGCAAGATTATTCAGTCTGGTGCTATAGCTTATATCGTTTTTTCCAACTGTTTTTTCGGCTATATGCAATGCTTCTTCCAGTATTGGACCGGCTTCTTCAAACTTTCCCAGATGCAGGTATTCATACCCCAGATTATTGAGAATATTTCCATAAAAAGGAATTTCGGTTGCAGATGCTTTTTCATAAACCTGTTTTGCCAATAGATAATACTCAACAGACTTCTCGTGCATGTCACACTCGCCAAAGCAAAATGCTGTTATCACAGCATAATAGCCATAATACAGGGTATCATCATCTCCATATTTTTCCGCAACTGCAGGCAAAGCCTCTTCAAATTCGTATGCGGCTTCACAATATGCGCCTGTTTTAAAGTATTCAGCTGCTTTTGCCAAATCCTGAGCTTCAATAAAACAAGAAACCAGAATTAACAATAATAATATGGATAGTTTTTTCATCATATCATCTCAACAAAACAAACACCTCGAATTAATTCGGAACGTTTCGTAATTGTTTTTCATGTATTCGCGGGTGGTGTTGATAGTTCGAAAATATTGTCTAGGATGAAATCAATAATCTCTATTCACTCAAAATAAAGAAAAAATTACTTCCAGGCTCATTCCCGGCAAAAGCACCAATTTTGGGATATGGCGGTACATTTTGAACGGCCTGCATTAAATCATAGGCAGTAAGGATTTTTTGGTTCGAAGATCTTAAAATACACAAAAGTGCAGATGCGAAAGGTGAATGTATAACTCCATCTGAAACCGTTTCTTTACCACTAGATGTCATAACCATCCTTGTTCGATACTCTGAGGCATTCAAAAGAGATGTATTATAATCCCCTGTAATAATCTCAGCCCCTTTAGTATCGGCTTCAATTTCTCCTTTTGTGGCAATTGAATTAAAGAATGTACCACTGAAACAAACATCTATAACTAAGAAAATATGTTCACAAGATTGCTTTGATAGTAAGTCAGCAAGACGTGAGAAGGGGAAATATGTATAGGCATAATCCTCCTCTGAGTCACTGGCAACAATAAACCCTTCCTTTGTTTCTTCACTAAAATATCCATGCCCGGAAAAAAATACAAAGAGTTGATCATTCTTTTCAAAAGGGA
This sequence comes from Marinilabiliales bacterium, assembly GCA_002869435.1. Taxonomy (GTDB): domain Bacteria; phylum Bacteroidota; class Bacteroidia; order Bacteroidales; family DTU049; genus BM518. The sequence continues at coordinate 3,363 of PKSX01000095.1, forward strand.
TCTCACTTAAAGTCCTAATCTTCTTATCTAAATCGCGCATTCCAGGATTTCTAACAATTACCGTATCAAATCCATAACGATCATAAAGTACTTGTGCTATTGAAACAGCATCTTTTATCGGATTTTGCAGATCGCTCCACTTCACAGAATCCTCATATTCATCAGTGGCAAAAAACACAGCAATATGTTTTCCATCATACTGTTCATTAACATGAATGATTTTTTCACAGTTTATGATCTTTCTATCAGTTGGGAGACTATTCGTATCAATATTAAATGCAGACAACTTATTATAGTCAAATACATAGTTATTTGTATTGTTAAGTACA